>NZ_JBHLXE010000014.1:0-21449 GCF_042432445.1 Thorsellia kenyensis
ACATCTTAATGTCAATTGATATTATTTATTTTTTGATCAATTGGTTAAGGTTTGATCTCCCCCTGACGTATGGTAGTAGTACGGCATGGGCGAATGGTACTAATAAACGTGTTGAATTTAATCAAGATGAGATTACCTTTGGTGCTCAGGTAGAAGCTTGGTGGTAATTTTTTTTACAATTTGGTAATTGATAAAGCAGCGGTGGTGATTGCCTGCTGCTTTATTTTTTAATATAGACACTTCACAAGTACATTGGATTAAGTAAAAATGAAAATGAAAAACGCCTTTTTCAAACAAAAGAAAGCATTGAAGATCTTTTTAGCAGCCGCATCAATCTCGTTTATTGCTCCTTCCTACGCCGAGGCAAATGACAATATTCAAATAAACTATGCACAAGATCTTCAGAGTTTGCATTGGGAATCATTTATTCCTAATGTAAAAAAAGAACTAAAAATTAACGAATTATCACAACAGGTTAACCTATCAAATGTATCTGGTAAAATTGCGGCGCTAACAGTACCTGCAGATAGAGGCACATTAGATGTAAATATAAGTAGTGTGATTGATAATAACCTGGTATTTGTTCCTAATGTGTTAGTGTTTGACGAAAATTTTGATCTTTCCGCATCATTCGGTAGTGAACATTTTAAATTTAAACCTTCAGGTTTAATGAAAAGTGATGCAATAGAAGGGCATTTGACACTAACTCCAGCTATTGGACAAAAACTGATTTATCTTTTGATTTATACTACATCAGAGGATTTGAAAGGACAAACGCAAATGCTCGCAGCAGCAAAAGCTTATGCATCCGGAACAGGGCATGCCATTCCAAATATTCCAGATCCAATTGCTAAGCATTCTCCTATCGGTAATTTAATTATTGAAGTGACTGCACAAAACGAAAAAGATAATAATGTCATTGTTGGATTACCTATATTTAATAGTAATAATAAAAACAGTTCAATAGATTTATCACATTCGACAAAGAAGCAAGCTCAGTACAATACGAAGAGAAGTCAACCTATATTAAACGAAACGGCTCAATACTTCGATAACCAAATAAAGAATGCGGTTAAAGCTGATGATATAGATAAAGCACTACGGTTGCTAGAAGAGGCTGAAAAATTGGGTTCTAGTACGGCAAGAGATACATTTGTAAAAAGTGTTGAAAATAAATAACTTTATTGCAATAAGATCTTATAAGTTCGCTAGAATTTATTAGTAATCTTTACTACTCATTTTACTATGGCCATTGAAAATAACTTTCTTTGGCTATTGCCCTAAAATATTCAAGCATCACGAATAAAGTTCATAGGCTAAAAAATTTAACAATAACTATCATCCAATTTATAAAATTCGCTTAACATTATAAATAGCGTTCGCAGAACTTATCAGTCATAATAAATCATAAAAGCTTTATCTTAATTCATTCAAATCTTTTGCTAAAATTATTAAAATTTTAAAGAAACTATTAATATCAAATAAAAATTATAGAACACTTGTTTAATTAAAAAGCACCCCACTTTTAATGCAATGACTTCAGATTCTATCATTTGGGCAAAATTCTAGTATTACATTTTTATCTAATCAATTATTTATATGTAATTATATTTTGAATCCGATATTTATCTGATAAAAAGCTCGTTATGATATATTTGTTCTAGATTACTATATCGAACAGATGAAGTCGTTAAGGCTTTATACCAATAAATATCTGACATCCTCCACACAATTATTCTGCTTGATTGGCCTGAGATTCATAGTGAATCAAGATTTCGGCCAAATCAAACTCAATTCATGCTTTATTTCCCTATTTAAATATGTTGTTTTCTTAAAAAAGTTAAATAAATACAGTGTCAAGATTACTGAATAATTGTATTCCACACAGCATAGGACTACATACTTAATCAGATAGGAGGCTTTGCTACAAATTAAACTTTATGTTATTTGGCACGCTATATCTTTTAATACAGAAACTCCGGTGCTTTTGTATTATATACGATATGCTTCCTAGATCCCCCTTTGCCCCAAGTGTTTGATTAAATAAGCCTTGTATTTAGGTCTACTTCTCCTTATTCAGAGGGACTTATTTTTCATATTGGAGGCGTGTGTCAGTATTTCGAACAAAAAAAACGCATAAAAATAATGATAATTTTATGCGTTGATACAACCTATTTATAAAAAGTTGGTAAAGGATAGATAAATAATTAACCTTTAACACCTCCAGAGGTTAAACCACCGACCAGCCATTTTTGGGCTATTAGAAATACAGCAGTAATCGGTAAGGCTGATAAGATAGCTGAAGCAGCAAAGTCACCCCACAAATAATTTTGTGGATTTAAATATTGCTGCATTCCTACGGCAAGTGTATAGCTATTAACATCACGAAGCAAAAGTGAAGCAACTGGAACTTCGGTAATTGCACCTATAAACGATAAAATAAATACTACAGCTAAAATTGGGGCGGATAAAGGAAGCAGAACAAGTTTAAACGCTTGCCACGGAGTAGCGCCATCTAGAGCAGCTGCTTCTTCTAAAGATTTATCAATTGTTTCAAAATATCCTTTAATTGTCCAAACATGAAGTGAAATACCGCCAAGGTAAGCAAAAATAAGTCCACCATGGGTGTTTAAACCAAGAAATGGAACGTATTCTCCGATTCTTTGAAATAAAGAATATAAAGCCACTAATGCTAATACCGATGGGAACATCTGAAAAATTAGCATCCCTTTTAGTAAACTGGTTTTACCTCTAAATTTCATTCTCGCAAAGGCATAAGCACAGGTGGTTGAAAGAGTGACAATCATTAAAGATGTTATCAAGGCTATTTTTATTGAATTCCAAAGCCAAAGTAACACAGGGAATGGAGGAGGGACAACTTGTCCATCAGATCTAACGATGTCAAAACCTAAAGCCAATTTCCAATGATCTAAAGAAATCTCAGACAAAAGAATATCACCAGTAGAAAAATTCCCTGGCCTTAAAGAAATGATCACAACCATTAACAAAGGAAACATTATACCTGCAACAAAAGTGATCAATAAAGCATGAGTCAATAAAACTCTTAAACGATGTTTTTTTGAAGTAACTATAGCCATTTTTTTTCCTCTAATCTAAATCCATCTTACTGGCCTTCATATTAATAATAGCAATAAGCCCAACAATTAAGAAAATTATTGTGGAAATTGCTGCAGCTAATCCAAAGTTTTCTCCACCACCGCCTTCAAATGCAATTCTATAAGTATAGCTTACTAATAAATCTGTATGCCCAGCTGGTGCAGTGGTATTTGTCATGTTCGGACCACCACGTGTCAGTAGCATGATTAAGACAAAATTATTAAAATTAAACGCAAATGAAGCTATCATAAGTGGGGTAAGTGGCTTAATTAGTAGTGGGAGAGTAATTTTAGTGAAATTTTGCCAAGGTGTAGCACCATTAAGTGCAGATGCTTCATAGAGATCATCTGGTATAGCTTTTAACAATCCCATGCATAAAATCATCATGTAAGGATAACCAAGCCACGTATTTACAATAATAACCATAATCTTAGCTTGCAGTGGATTATTAAACCATTCTGGTCTAATTCCAAAAACCATATCTAGCAATTGATTTATTTCTCCAAATTCCTGATTAAACAACCCCCTAAAAATGAGTATAGAAATAAAACTTGGTACTGCATATGGTAAAATTAGTAAAACTCTATACAAAGCTTTTCCTTTCAATGATTCCCACTGAACTAAACTTGCAAGAATTGTCCCTAATGCAGTCGTTAGAAACACTGTTATGCAAGAAAATAAAACAGTCCATATAAAAATACTAAGAAATGGTCCTCTAATATTATTATCACTAAAAACCTGAGTAAAATTACTCAGACCAATATTCACAGTGAAACCAGCATCAGTATTAGTACCTGGAATAAATTGTTCTTTTTCATCAATCTGTTGGAAAAAGCCAACATCAAAATTTGGCCGAATTTTTGCTCCTGTATCAGTATTTAATATCGTTATGCCATCACTTTGTAAAACATATAATGGCTTTGATACTGCAAACTCTCTTAATGATTTTAGTCTGATCTCTCTACCATCAGGAAGCATACCAACGAAATTTTTTAAGGAATCTCTGTAAGCTATTAATTCTTTGAAATTTAATTTGCCTTCTAATGGAATATTGTCAGTGATATTCAAAACAACCGGCTCATTGATTGAGGATAAATCAACATTTTCAACAAAATATATGCTGTTGTTCAACTTATCTTCGAAATAAAAATCAAGGCTATTTTCATTTTTTATCAAAGAAAAATTTAAAACTTCTCCAGAAAATGATTGGCGGGATAAAAGGACAGATTGAGCACGTTCAAAGGTAAGTTGATTTTTACTGCTATAATTCGTAAACCCCAAGATAACCGTTGCTATCAATGGAAAAATAATAAATATACCTATACCGCTGATACCTGGAAACACATATCTCCAAGCATATGTAGATTTATTATTGAAAATATAAATTGCGCTCCCCATTATAAATAGGGTGAGTAGAGCAAAAAGAATTTCACCCTGAGCGTACATAGCGATAACTAAATAACCTGTGAGCAAAATTGAAAAAACGATAATAATATATTTAAGCAAGTTTTTATAATAAAAATGATTGGCTTTTTTAGGATTAGTCAGTGTAGTCATCGTTTAGTCCAGAAAGGTAAGAAATTATTGCAAAAAAGTGAATTCTAATTAAAAAAAATCCCTAGCAGACAAGCCACTAGGGATGAGATCTTACTCAGTAATTCCTTTTTGTATTCTATTTGCCGCATCATTTGCTGCTTCAAGTGCTGTTTGACTTCCACTTGTCACATTCAAAATGCTGTTTCTCATAGCGTACCAAAATGAAGCCATTTGAGGGATATTAGGCATAATTTCACCATTCTGAGCATTTGCCATAGTAGCAGCAATTCTCGGATCTTTTTCTAATTCAGTTTGGAAAGTTTTTAATGAAACTGCTCCTAAAGGCTTATCTTTGTTGACAGTAGCTAATCCATCATCCGTAATTAAAAAATTCTCAAGAAATTCAACCGCTAAATCTTTATTGGGACTGGCTGAGTTAATGCCTGCACTCATAATACCTACAAACGGTTTAGATGGTTTTCCTTGGAAAGTTGGTAAAATTGCGACACCATAATTAATGCCAGTCTGATCCATATTTGACCAAGACCATGGACCATTTATAGTCATTGCAACTTCGCCTTTGTTAAATGCGGCTTCGGCGATTGAGTAGTCTGTTTCAGCATTCAGTACGCCTTTAGTAATTAGATCGCTAATAAATTGCAAACCTGCAATAGAACCTTCAGAATTTACACCTGTATTTTTTACATCAAATCCAGTATCTGTTGGTTTGAATGCATATCCACCAGCCGCAGCGATTAATGGCCAAGTAAAATAAGGTTCTTTAAGATTAAACATAATGGCTTTTTTATTCTTTTTCTTTAACTCTAAATCTAGATCAACTATTTCTTCCCATGTTGCAACAGGATTAGGAAGTAAATCTTTATTGTAGATTAGTGATAAAGATTCAACTGAAATAGGGTATGCTATAGTTTTACCGTTGAATTTTACAGAATCCCATGTGAAGGGAAAGAGTTTTTCTTTGAAAGATTCTGATGGATTGATGTCTGCTAATAGGCCTGACTCAGCATATCCACCTAATCTGTCATGTGCCCAAATAATTATATCTGGACCATTGCCTGATGCGGCAAGCTGAGGGTATTTTTCTTCTAGTTTATCAGGATGTTCTACAACAACCGGAACTCCTGTTTCATCAGTAAATTTTTTCCCCACTTCTGCAAGACCATTATATCCTTTGTCGCCATTGATCCAAATAACTAGTTTTCCTTCTTCTATTGCAGCAAATGCGGCAGTTGAAAGGGATAATGAGATTGCAACTGCTAATGTTTTAACGGTATTTTTGATCATAATGTCATCCTTATTTTATGTTAACAAGATAAATCCTAAATAAATACACTTACAAACTAATGAGAAGATTATTTTAAATTATTTAACCATGACTTGACGTTCCTCAAATAAAGTTTTAACAGCTTCGAGGATTAATTATTCAGGTAGTACAGTTAATACTACTATATGATATAATAAATGAGCATTATCTAACTTTGACATTCCTCACAAAATGAAAAAACAATAAAAATATATTACTATTAGTTTGACTAAATTAAAAATAGTATCTCATAATGTAAAACGAGAAGACGAATTAAAGTAATAATTATATTGCAAGGTATTCTATTACATAATTTTATCTGTTGTTTGATAATATCAATTGATAGGGTCTTAATGAATACAGTAACAATTAAAAGCTTAACTTAAAGTATTAGTGTTCACGTTTAAAATAAAAAGGGGTATTTTATGGCGACAGTTGTTTTAAAAGATGTAGGCAAATCCTATGGCGATGTTGTTATCTCTAAAAATATTAATATGGAAATTAATGATGGAGAATTCGTTGTCTTCGTTGGTCCCTCTGGCTGTGGTAAATCAACATTGTTAAGGATGATTGCTGGACTTGAAGACATTACGACCGGTGAACTCACTATTGATGGTAAACGTATGAATGAAATTCCCCCATCGGAACGTGATATAGGTATGGTTTTTCAATCTTATGCCTTGTACCCCCATTTTACGGTTGAGGATAATATGTCCTTTGGACTCAAACTAGCAGGGCATAAAAAAAATGAGATTAAACCTAAGGTCAGTGATGTTGCAGAAGTACTTCAACTCAAACATTTACTAGATAGAAAGCCTAAAGCTTTATCAGGTGGACAACGTCAACGCGTTGCAATAGGAAGAACACTTGTTGCTGATCCTGGCGTGTATCTTTTAGATGAGCCACTTTCCAATCTAGATGCTGGATTACGGGTACAAATGCGTATTGAAATCTCTAGATTGCATAAAAGATTAAAAAAAACCATGATTTATGTTACCCATGATCAAGTCGAAGCAATGACTTTAGCTGACAAAATAGTCGTGTTAGATGCAGGTTATATCGCGCAAATCGGTAAACCACTTGAATTGTACCACTATCCTCAAAATAGATTTGTTGCTGGTTTTATCGGTTCTCCTAAAATGAATTTTTTACCGGTAAAAGTCACTGCTATTGAGCCAGATAGGCTTGAAGTAGAATTACCAAGTCCAAATAAAAAAAGAGCATGGATCCCAGTGGATACAACCGGAGTTAAACCAGATTCAATAGTCTCTTTAGGCATAAGACCCGAGCATCTACTTCCCGCCGAACTAGGTGATGTTACACTTGAAGGAAATATTACAGTTGTTGAACAATTAGGAAATGAAACCCAAATTCATATTGATATTCCTTCTATTAAATCACAGCTTGTTTATCGCCAAAATGACGTTATTTTAGTTGAGGAAGGAACCGAATTTTCTGTTGGATTACCTCTGCATCGTTGTCATATATTCAAAGAAGATGGAACAGCATGTAGAAGATTGTTTAAAGAGTTAGGCGTATAGTAAATCATTTCTTTTGCAATTAGTTATGCTTTCAATTAAGGTATTACAGTAATAATTTTAATTTAGTGACTCATTCAAGATTCAACAAGGATTCATAATGCAAAACTTGCCATTAGATGACATAAAAAATAACGCAATGCGTGCAGGTATAGGATTAAGTTATCACAATGCCTTTGGCCAAAACCAAGAAATTAATGAATTTACTTTGACAAAATTACTATCAGCGCTCAATACTGAAGCTGCTAATAGTATTCAGCCACTCAATTATTTAGAACCAGTTTACATAGGATATGTGGGTAATCATGAGCAAATCACTGTGAATATAGAAGGGGATTTCCAGTGGCAAATCATCCTCGAAAATGGTGAGATTTTTGCCCATGGTCAGCAAAATTGGAAAACACTTGATATACCTTGCACACTTGAATTAGGCTACCATAGTTTAAAAATTCACTCTTTAGATGACAATAAGACTGAAACAGCATCAATCATAATTACTCCTCATCGTTGTTTTGAACAAAATGAACTCGTGAGTAATAAAAAATTATGGGGTGTCTGTGTCCAGCTATATACTTTAAAGAGTGAAAGTTACTGGGGAGTGGGTGATTTTGGATGTCTCAAGCAGCTTATTCATCAAATAGCTTCTAAAGGTGGCGCTTATATTGGTCTGAATCCACTTCATTCACTGTTCCCTGCAAATCCTGAAAGTGCTAGTCCTTATGCGCCATCCTCAAGAAAATGGATTAATGTAATCTATATTGATGTAGATAATGTTGAAGATTTTAAAAATAATCCGCAGGCTCAAAAATGGTTTAATGATTCTACAATCCAAAGCATTCTTGCCGAAGCCAGAAATGCTGAATATGTAAATTACACTCAAGTGCAATACTTAAAAAAAGAAGCGTTAAAAATCGCTTTTGAGCAATTTTTAACAAGAGCTGAAGATTGCCCCTCAAAAAAATCATTCCAAGAATTCAAGAAAAAAGGCGGTCAAAGTTTATATCAACAAGCAGCCTTTGATGCTTTGCATGAAAAACTATCCGCTAATGATATTATGCAATGGGGTTGGCCTGTCTGGGATAAACAATATTCTGATTTTCACCAACCCGCAGTACAAGCGTTTTGTTTGGGGCATACTCAATCAATCGATTTTTATACTTGGCTTCAGTGGCTTGCCTTTACTCAATTAGATGAGTGTTATGAGGTGTGTAAAGATCTTAACATGCCTATAGGATTGTATCGAGATTTAGCAGTTGGAGTAGGAGAGGGTGGCGCTGAAATTTGGGGCGATAAGGCTCTATATTGTCTTGATGCTTCAGTAGGCGCACCTCCAGATATTTTAGGTCCTCAAGGCCAAAACTGGGGGTTACCTCCTATGCATCCAAAGGTTCTTTACAATCGTGCTTATCAGCCATTTATCGATCTTCTTAGAGCAAATATGCAATCATGCGGTGCACTCAGAATGGATCATGTTATGGGGCTTCTCAGATTGTGGTGGATACCTTATGGTGAAACAGCAGATAAAGGCGCCTATATGCATTTTAATGTAGATCATTTCCTTGCAATTATTGCTTTAGAAAGTCACAGAAATCAGTGCATGGTTATTGGTGAAGATTTAGGGACAGTACCTCCAGAAATCGTCGATAAACTCCATTATAAAGGAGTCTATTCTTATAAAGTGGTCTATTTTGAAAACAATAATAACTACTTTATTGATCCTGAGCACTACAAACAACAAGCTATTGCAACTATCACAACTCATGACTTACCCACTTTAAGTGGATATTGGTCAAAATATGATTTTGATCTAGGTAAAGAAGTAGGTGTCTACAAGAATGAAGATGTTCTTCATCAGCTATCCGAGGATAGAAACCACAAAAAACAAGGGTTACTTGACGCATTACATAGAAAAGGGTGCTTTGATACCCATTTTACTGGTAATGCAATGGAAGCGGACATGAGCCTATCTCTCAATAAAGCAATACATAAATTCACAGCATTAACAAATGCTGCTTTAATAGGGTTACAACCTGAAGACTGGATATTAACTAAGACACCTGTCAATATCCCTGGCACTAGTGAAGAGTACCCTAACTGGCGCCGAAAGCTTGGCTGCACAATTGAAGAGATGTTTACTAATAGAGAAGTTCATGAAGTGATTGATGTGGTAAACACAATTCGTCCACGTTAATAACTCATATCCTCTTTACAAATTCAAAAAGTGTAACGGTAGAACAAGTGCTTAACACGAATTTTACCGTTAACTTCTATATGAAAGCTAGTTTAGCTAAATACCTTCGCAATAGCTTGTACTGGTATACTGATTTCGGACACTCATTAAGAGGTGATAGAATGAGTATCATTAAATAATTAGGGTAAAATTATGACCAAGAAAACATGACGTGTTTTTAGTACTGAATTCAAACTTGAATGTGTCAAATTAGCGGAACTTGTCAAGATAGTTGTTAGTTATTTATAATTTTTACATACTAAGCTACACCGTTTGTTTTTTCCTTTTCAGGCATTTCATTAAGCGTCACTTTAGTTATTGGACTATCGAGTAGAGCACAGGGGTTTCACCCGCACCCTCTCACAGAACCACACGTGACACTCTCGCGTCATGTGGCTCTTCTAATCAACCTCTCATGTCTTATCGCTATGCTGTTTTGGCTTTAGCATTTAGTTTAAATTGCCAATGAGCAAACAGCCCTCTGTAGCGAACACTCGATTTTATCTCTTCAAGTAGTTTAAATGCTTTGGTTTTCTTGCCTTTGTACCTTTTATGCTTCTTCATGATCCATCTAACTAGACGTGCATCTAATATGCGCCATATCTCCTCTAGTTCAGATTGATAGAATTTACCATAGTAATTGATGATCCCCCTAATGTAGGGATTGATTACTCTAGCTACACTCCTCTGTTATTAGCCAATTTAATTGCATTCATTTTAAATTCATCTGAAAATTTAGGGTTAGCCATATTTTTAATATCTCCTATTATTTAATGATAGTGTACTATAAACATTATTAACAACTATCCTAATTGATAGGAATATGCACCAAATCCACTGAGCTGGGTGGACCCGTTGGGATGGGGTTGTGGGACAATAAATCCTAGAGAAGTACGTTTTATGCTAAAGGGTGTTAGTAATAAGACAGGTGATTTTACTGTGTTGCAGAATGCGAAAGATTTCAAAAGTGGTAAAATGAGTCCTCATGATTTTCCAAGTCCAATGCGAGTTTGGAAAGATGATGAAGGGAAAATATGGACATTAGATCATCGTAGGCTTGCATCATATAGATTAGCAGGGCTTGATTCAGTTCCTGTAGAATGGGTAACTCAGCAGCAAGCTATGAAAGAAATATGGAAAATGGATACAGTTACAGATGGATTAACTACTATCTTGAGAGTGGGTGATGGTAATACAAGGGTTATAAGATAATGTTTAATGAAATAAATAGTATTAAAAACAAGGCTGATTTTTTATTTTTCATAAATAAGTTGAAACAGAGTTTGGAAAATGAACTAGAAAGTTGGGTTAATAATGACTTATCATCATATTTGGAAGCTCTATCAGATTGGATCGAGGGGATAGAGCAATTTTATATCAATACAAAACAGCCTATTCCAGAAAATATCAGTTGGAAGGTTTTTGCAGATATTCTAATGGCTGCAAAAATGTATGAGTAAGCAAAATACCATAAAGGCTCGCAGGAGAAAGCGAGGCTTCAAAAAACCGAGAAGAGTAGGTGGTATGCTTATGAAGAAAATAGCTATGCACCGTTGGCCCTGATTGACGATTGGCATGAAATAGATAAAGATGAAATCGTTTAGTATCATAATCAGCTTAATGGTGTCCCATATGCCTTATCAAGTGCGCAAGGCGAGCTCATCTTTGAAACAAAAGAGTATTTATGGGGAAATTATCGCCTCCCTGCAAAAAAACTATACTATTACAGGTAAATATGTAGTAAATGTATACAGGGATAGGGATAGGGATACAGCTATTTTATCTGCATTTAGTTTATAGTTTATTTTGGAGATCATAAAGAACTATTAAGAAAGTGAAGGGGAGACATAACCCTATGAATAGTTTGTATTTGTAATTTACTGATCTAGCCTTGACTGATTTATTTGTTATTCAAATTGTATTATTTAACATAACATACATATTTTTCGGTGTTAATATTTTAAAATCAACACTTAAGTTGTTTTAAATTGTGATAACGAAATCATATATTTTTGTTATTAAAGTAATTAAATCTTAATTACTTACTATATTTTTAACTATGATTTAAAGGGAAGTACCGTATTACAAAAAATCACTCCTTTTCAAAGCATTTTATTATCCAATATTTTTTTTCTGAAAGTTCTTTGCAACGTCTTAGCTGTGGATGGTGCCTTGGGGTGAATTTAGATATCAGAATAAATCCTGTTTGATTAATTTTATTTGTGAAATAGAACAAGTCTATTGAAAGTATCCACTCAATTTAAAGTAAATGATTTAAATAAGAATTTTATGTTCCATCTAAAATAAATTACCACCAATAAACAATTTCTCTATATTAATTTTCAATCTGCGGTGAATAATTAGTTTAATCACCACACAAAACTAGGTGATTAAACTTTATCTTGCGGTGAATACAACTTATAATCACCGCAAATAATGAGGTAATTAATATGTGGATCTATGAATATAAAGATTGGCCGAACTTTAAGCGCTTGTCACTATACTTGCAGATTTACGCCATCGTCAAGGCCATTTACTAGGTCGAATGGAGGGTATAGGTTTTGATCTTAAAAGAGAAGCTTCTTTAAGGATGCTAACAAATGATGTTGTTAAATCATCTGTTATTGAAGGAGAAAATCTAAATCCAATAGAAGTGCGTTCTTCAATTGCTCGTAAATTAGAATTCGATATTGCTGGTTTGATTCAATCAAGCAGGGATGTCGATGGTCTAGTTGAAATGATGCTGGATGCAACTCAGAAATTCTCAACTCCTTTAACAAAAGAGAGATTATTTGACTGGCATGCAACCTTATTTCCGACAGGCCGTAGTGGTATGCAGCGAATAATAGTAGCTCAATGGCGGACTTTAGAGTCTGGAACAATGCAAGTGGTTTCAGGTCCAATTGGTAGGGAAAAAGTTCACTTTGAAGCACCAACTGCAGATAAACTCGAAAATGAAATGGCAGCATTTTTTGAATGGTTTGAAAATAACAATCAAATTGATCCGGTTGTTAAAGCTGGTATAGCTCATTTATGGTTTGTTACCATTCACTCGTTTGAAGATGGAAATGGCCGTATTGCAAGAGCTATTGGGGATATGTCCCTTGCACGCGCAGATGGAACAACAGATCGGTTTTATAGTTTATCGTCACAAATAGAAATTGAACGAAATAATTATTACGCACAACTTGAATTACAACAAGGTGGCACTACAGATATAACTAGTTGGTTGAATTGTTTTTTAGACTGTCTAGGCAGGGCTATTAATAATGCAGAAAAATGCCTTGCAAACGTGATGTTTAAAGCCAATTTATGGCATAGAATTAATCAAAAACCTGTTAATGATCGCCAACGTCATATCATCAATCTTATGCTTGATGATGGGGTTGAAGGTTTTATCAACACATCTAAATATGCAAAATTAGCAAAGTGTTCTAATGATACTGCTTTGAGAGATATTATAAACTTAAGGGACCGGGGCGTATTCATACAGAACCAAAGAGGGGGACGTAGCACAAGTTATAGATTACCTGATCCCGAATGTGACAAGTTCATCTCACCAAAAAGCTAGATGATATTGAAACTTATTTTATTACAACGTCACTTTTAATTGGTTAGGCGATGCGACGCTGTAACAAAAGATTTAAGGTTAATGTTGATCATCCTAGACTCCAGAATAGAATGAAGTAAAAACAATAATTATAGCAATAAAAACAAAATTGACGATATCACACCCTTTAGAAGAATGATTAAATTTTCAGTAAAGTGGTTTAATGTTAATCTTATGAGCAATCAAGCATGATAACGACTCATACAAGCGTTCATACACGGTTGAATAGAGAATCCACCCCAGTAAGTGTCATGTTGAATGCTCAAGCACAAGGAATCTTGAATGAAAAATTTTTTAATGATAATAATTTTCACAACTGCTTGCTTAAGTGCTTCAGCCGAAACTAAAACTGACAAGCAAGATATACAAAAAATAGAAAAATATGATTGTACCAAAAAGACTTGCCCTCAAATGGTGAGTTGTGAAGAAGCTATGTACAAATTGAAACAATGTGGTATGGGAAAATTAGATAGAGACAAAGATGGTGTACCTTGCGAAACAATTTGTTCAGGAGGTTAAAGGTGCTTTATAAAAGAAACTTTTACGCATTGTAATATTTTTGTGTATTGTTATTTAGAAGCGAATCTTAAAAAAGGCAATCTAGTTAGGCTCCATGAATCAGGGCAATTGTAGTATTCAAGAATATGAGATATTTAGCTAAAGATAGCATAAATATATAGATTGATTGATTGATTGATTGATAATATTTTAGTGTGTTTACTTAAAATTGAACTCTAAATACCTATAATCCATAGATAAAAGAACACACACAAGAGGATAATGCTAACTTTTTGCAAGATCACTAAAATAAATAGAGTATTAGAAACCCTAAAATAGAAATTCTAAATTAAAAGGGTTGAAGCATATTTATAAGCAATGAATGTTATCACACGAAATCCGAAAAGATTTTCATATTGAGTTATTGATATATAGTTTATTTAATATTGTGATTCTGTGTGATTAGGTAAGCCGAAAATTTGTGATTAGGATTATTAACTCGAGATGCAATTTAAACCGAAATATAGAGTGTAAGAAAAATAAGCGCATAGATGGAATAGAACTAAGAACTTGCAAGGTTGATAATTATACAGTTGAGATTATTAATTTAACATAATATACATTATGCGAATTAATTATGTTAATCAGATAGCATGTTAAACAGTATTATGATTGTAAAAATCCCCATTAAACCGAGATTAAATTGCAATGCCGTGATGATCCGAATCATAAGATTCAATCCTTTTTTTTATTAAGGCTTTACAAGCTAACAAGCGGTGCCACCGCTCTAAATATTAATCGTGCCGACCACATCTGCATGATTTTCATAACCACTTTCGAAACATTGAAACTAAACTTGTGTTCGTCTGTTTTTCATAATCTTGTTGAAGTTATAATAAGGAATCATTTTAATATAAAATTCTGATTTGTATTCTTTCTCAATTAAATGATTTAGGTTCAAAATTTATTCAATATATGATTTTAACTTCATTTTTTTGGGTTACAGCGTCTCTTTTCAACCCAAAAAAATGACGCTGTAACCAAAATTCAAATATTATCTAGTCAATTTGTAGTTTAAGAGGTCCCATCTAGATGGTGTAATCTATAATTTATAGTGCCCCCTATTTTGCATTAATGCGCAGCAAGTTTATGAATTTAATATTTTTACTTGCGTAAAGCAAGACTGCATTATTGATCATATTTTACGAAAGTAACGACTTAAAAAATATAAGGCAAAAGCAGTTCGAATGAGTCGTGTCACTTTTAACTTTCGACTACTGCCATTTTTTGGTCATCGTTAAGTTTAAACTAAATAGAGTAAAAAAATCTCGCAGAAATGAATCAGTGAGTGTTTTACTTAACGTAGGCTTAACACATTAAATTGTTTAAATGATGTCACTTAATTATTAGCACTTTCTACTAACTTTTATTTTCTTTCAAACACAATTTTTTGAGGTATCTCATGAAAACAAATAACGAAAAAAAATTCAATTATCAAACAATTGTAATTAAAAACTCACAAAACTTAAATGTTGAATCTGTAGACGCATCTAGTTTGATCTTATATAGTAACCCACATTCTAGAGGTAATACAGTGCAATGGATGTTAAATGAATGCGCAGTGGACTATACTATTCAACTAATTCAATTTAACAATGAAACTAAATCTGATTTTTTCCATTCTATTAATCCATTAGGCAAAGTACCAGCTCTAGTTCATAGAGGTAAAATTGTCACCGAAACCGTAGCAATATGCAGCTATCTTGCAGAGTACTTTCCTACTAAAATGCTTAAGCCAGAGAGCAATTCACCTTATCTAACTGACTATTACAGATGGTTATTTTTTACAGCAGGCACATTAGACAGTGCTATTATAGCGAAACTAACAAATACGTTACCATCTGGGTTAGTTGCTGGAATGAGCTCTATTGGTCATTTTGAGGATATTCAAACAGTAATAAAAACAGCGTTAAAAAGCGCAAAACCTTACTTATGCGGTGATCAATTTACGGGAGCTGATGTGGTTTTTGCGAGTTATCTATTATTTGCAACTAATGTAACACATGCTATTGAATCTAGTTCACTTATTGATAACTACTTGCATCCAATAATTCAACGACCTGCCTACTTACAAATGATGTCATTTGTTAATTTACACAGAAGTGAATTTACCCCATATGCACAATCCCCTAGCCTGCAGTGTGAATAATTAAGTATAATCTGTCAAAACTTAATATTGCATGTACTGCATTGTTCTTTATGCTAAAGGTGGGGCACATATTCTTATAAAAAACAGCTGTATCGTATAGGCAATATTGGGTTAATGGCAAATTTAAATCATTTGAGCCACGCAGCTGGTAAAATTGTATTCAAGCATAAACTGGAATATTTCTAATTTATCTTAATCAAGTACCCATTTTAAATCACACTCTTACCCTTTCTAATCTTTATAGGGTTAAATTAATTTGTATCTAGGAATAGGACATGTCACGAGCAGAACGATTACTTGAGTTACTACAATTATTACGGGAATATCGTTACGCTGTAACAGCTGAGGTTCTGGCTTCTAAGTTAAATATAAGTGTACGTTCGCTCTATCGAGATATTAGTTCATTAAGAGCACAAGGAGCCATGATCGAAGGTGGACCTGGTGTAGGTTATCGTCTAACGGAGAGTTATACACTACCACCTTTATCTTTCGACGATGATGAATTACTTGCAATTTCTCTGGGATTAAAGTGGATTGAAATGAATACAGACAAGGCATTAGCTCACTCAGCAAAGCGTGTATTTGCAAAAATTAATGCTATCATTCCTTCACACTCAAAAATTAAATTCAATCATCATGGTATAACTATCCTACAAGGTTCTGGTGATTTCCCTAATCTTTTCGAGATTAGAAAATCTATCCAAAAAGGTCTTAAATTAGAGATCATGTATATAGATGGACAAGCGCAACTTTCATGCAGAGTTATTTGGCCTTGCGCACTAGGCTTTTTTGATGAATCCGCAGTTATAGCAGCATGGTGTGAGCTAAGGCAAGGCTTTAGACATTTTAGACTTGATCGTATCCAGTCATTGAAAGTTTTAGAAGCATTTGCGATACCACCTCATCAATTATTAAAGCAGTGGCAAACCGAATCCAAGATTGATTGCCTATAAATCCATCGATTGTCATCAATGTATTATGCTAATAAGTTCATATGGATATGAAATAGACGCCTAATATATTCATTGTTCTTCACAATATTCATTTTGTAGCAATTCTTATATTACTGCATTACACGCTTGTTTTTATAGTCACCTATACTCTATCAAGTGTGAAACTAGAATTTTCAGGTATTTTACCAATTGGGTTCATGCTGCTAAAACACATATCTCCCCTCCCAAATTTAGTAAATTTTAAATCAATTAGCTGCTCATTTGTCAAATTAACTTAAAGTGAAATAGGCAGATACACAAAATTATTTGCTCGATCCTTTAAGAAAAATTAGATCATAATCCGTTATCCTAAAGTTAGTTTATCTACAAAAATTTTTTTTGATAAGGATATAAAGTATAATTAAAATCATAAATTTCACGAATACCGTTATAAAATGCAGGTAAAAGGAATTATCTATGTTTACAACTATTGCTGTATCAAATTTTAAATCCATAAAAGATAGGGTGGAAATCAATTTTAATTTACCAGTTATAGGTAATCATCTACCTCAGAATGTATATATAAATGATCAAATGACAGCACCTGTTGTTAGAAGTATAGGGATTTATGGTGCGAATGCATCTGGAAAATCAAATGTTTTAATGGCGTTAAAAGCCTTAGAATATATGGTCACAATATCTGGAGATCTTAAGCAAAATGAATTAATTCCTTGCTATGAGCCATATGAGTTATCACCGTATACAAAAAATAAACAAGTCACATTAGAAGCTGAATTTTATTCTGAATCAGGCACAAAGTTTTCGTTTGTTATTTCTTACATAAAGGATAGAATTATCTTTGAATCTTTAGATTATTATCCTTCACGAGTAAAAGCTAATATATTCCTAAGAACTGAAAATGATACGTGGGAAACAATAAAGTTTGGAGGGCATTACAAGGGTGGGATAAAAAGAATTCCTTTTTTTCAAAATAATTCTTATCTTTCTAAAGCAGGTAATAATACCGCAACGCCAAGTATAATCCAAGATGCATATAATTTTTTCCTAAGAAAAATTAAACATTTAGGGCTAAAAGAGAAATTCCGCTTATTGAGTTTTGGAAATAGAGAAACAGTCGCAAAAGAAACAGCTAAGTTACTTTCTATGATAGATACAGGAATAACCGATATTACTGTAAAAAAAATAGATGCGGATTTTTCAAGAACATTTCCAGATGATATGCCTCACGAGTTAAAAGAGATTGTTTTAGAGGATTTTAAATATAGATACTTCTTCTCTCATGAAGATAAAACCGGTGATAAGGTATTTTTACCTTTGTCTAAACAATCAGCTGGTATTCAAAAATTATTTGAATTAATCCCTCTCATTAAATCTGCATTTAATGACAGAAAAGTTATAATTATAGATGAATTAGATAATAGCATTCACCCGCATATCGTAGATCTCATTGTTAGACTATTTAATGATCCTGAAGTTAATATTCTTGGTTCACAGCTATTATTTTCAACCCATAATATGCAACTCATGACACCAGAAAAAATGAGAAGAGATCAAATATTTTTTTGTGAAAAAACTAATGGTTCAACTCAGATCTATAGTTTAGACGATTTTGATAAGAAAAAAATAAAAACTACAACTAATTATGCTAACTGGTATGATGAAGGGCGTTTTGGCGGTGTTCCAAATATTAATTATTTAAAAATTGCGGCTTTTCTCTCAACAAATAACGCCACTGAAACATTAGATTTATCCGAAGATGATATAAAGGATATTTCTAATGGTTTTTTTGAATAGTCTCAAAGGTGGTAGTATGGCAAAAAAAGATTACAAAAAAATACGCCCGAACAATTTGCCAATTTAGCAATAAAGTAGAAAAATGGATCCTCAGATGAGGTTGTTTTTTGGGTCGTATATGCTTATAGCATTTCACGAGTACTTCAATATCTAGACATCGAAAAGCCTGGATCAAAGCTAAACAGCATAATATCAATATCGCTATATCCTGCGTTTGTTTTGAACTTTGGATATTATTACGTTTTGGCTATACATCATTTAACGAGAGAAATATTACCAAACGATTATTGATAGGAATTTAATACCTATAATCAAAGTAATTGCAGATGTGATTTTAATTGATCTAATTCAAAATACCTAAATAGATTTATGTTAGAAGCAATTATCAAAAAGAACACGATTCCCATGATAATTGCACTTTTACTGGTGTTAATTCATCAGTTCATTATACTCACGATTTGCTTGCTCGAAACGAGCCTGAATTGTTGATGATGCTTCACTGAAATAACGACTTACTATATAAACAGCAGCAGAACAAATAAATCCTGGCACTAACAAACATCCAATTTTAAGACGATTGTTGCGTATGATTTTCATTACGATCCAAAAGCGAGGTATCCAGTAACTGATAAGAAATTAAACAAACAGAATTAATACAATGCTACTTTCACCTTAGTGTAAAACAGAATCAAATTAACGGAATTAGCTCAGATACCACTAACATTTTGTATTGAACTAATGATTCTAATTTTTGGTAGGATTATCTTCTAATAACTCAAAATGAATTGCATCTTCTGATTCTGCGAAGACTTCTCGTGTTTCACCTTGCATATTTGTTGCACCTTCTAAAATACGCCCATCATCCGTAGTGATACGATAAATAATATGAGCTATTGGTTTACCTGTGTTTTTATCCTTAACAACAAAAAATTTACTGTAAGGTAAGGGGTTCGGCTCATTGGGTTTCCAGTGTCCATAAGGGAATTTTTTTTGTATTTTCTGTGCTTCAGTCGTTGGTAAAGGAGCAGTTCGCTCAGGTACACCCTTACACCAATCTGTTTCTTCAGCCCGTATTGTTTTCCCTTCAGCAACCCAAATACTAGGGTAATCTATTTTATCTGGTGTGTTCAACAAAGCGTTTACGACACTTCCAGGTGTAATCCTCCTTAACATTAATCTATTCCTATATTGGGGGGGATGTATTTTCGTGATCAATGGAATTCTTCATATAAATTTTTTCTTACATAAGAGTCTGTACCGCGGGGAGGAGTTCAATTTCCGTACCATACAGCTGGCTTTCAACATTTGAGTACCAACATAACGAAATAGATTTGGGTAAGCCGATTAAAGGTGAACGGTTACTATTGCCACTCCAAACCACACGTTCCCAGTGATCGATATGGGCATACCCCCCATTCGCAGTTCCTAAGAAAAACTTATTTGTCACATAACTTTGTCCTTCTACATTTTGGTAGTACATATTTAGAACTTGGGCTGGCAATAGATAAGGAGCTACGATACCTACATTCCAAGTATAAGGCTCAGGCTCAGGCTCAGGTTTGGAAACTAATACATTTTTAAAATAAAGGGATAACCCACCGCTAAGTAGTAATGATAAAATAGTAATGAGTTTAATGTATTTCATCGAATCGTCTTTACTTGTTGGTTATAGATTGCCCTGAGCACCGTGAAAACCTATGGTGATAATGTTTGCATTTCCTTTTCACTCAAATAAGCTTTCTCCGCTTCGCGGTAGTAATAGGTAGTTGAAGAGGTCGCAGCCCCTTCTTCAACCACATCAGCAATGGATTTTTCTGCTGTACGCTCAAGCGATAAAATCCTCGTTGATTGAATTTTGCTATCATACGCGGTCATCATCTGACTAGTTGAGTCATAACGATAGCGCGTATTCATGTCGTGCTACCATATTAAAAGTAGACCGCTCGACTATTTGAACTATTATTTGCAGCAGAGAGGACATTCATTTGAAAGTCATTTTCAAAATAATGTCCCTAGAGTTTTATGGACGCATCGTATATTTGGTTTTTGATAGTCTATCTTCTTTTATCCACCCATCAATTAAACCTAAACTTTTACTGATATACATCACCGAATAAAACCCATTTAGAGAAGTGTAAACATAAACTAGATCACCCTTTATCAGAAATATCTCATTTTGTTTACACTCTTCACTTGGTGCAGTATAAAAATGAGCTTTACTATTACCGACTACTTGGTATACATATTTATTCGAACTGATTAATACACCTCGTTCTTGGTTATTTAATTTTTCACAATAGTCAGTATTTGCACTAATGGAATAATTAAGAAAAAAACTTAATAAGAATACCGTTATATAGATAAAAATTTTCATTGAATTTTTCTCCCTTCCATCACACTTATAAGATAGCTAGCGTAATTCGGATCTGTTGCATACCCCACGTTTTGTATGCCATTATCCCATTCAATCGGATCGGTTGTAACAAATAAAAAAATGCTAGCACCTATTTTTAAAAAGATTCAGTTCTACCCTTAATACAGCCTATAAACGAGTCATACGCGCTGAATTCATCTCGTGGATTATCGAGTAGAACACAGGAACCGCCCCCGCACCCTCTCACAGAACCGTACGTGAGCCTC
>NZ_JBHLXE010000015.1:0-873 GCF_042432445.1 Thorsellia kenyensis
GCATAGGCGCTGCGACTAAAGTTTGACAGCAAGTGCAGGTGTACTTAATGCGCTTAGTACGAATGACAACAATTTTAGCTGGAATAAAATCAACTTTTTCAGAAATTGCTTCACCCATAGGCGTCATTTCACTAGAGCATGTTTTACAGGTTTTATCCTCTAAATCAATAATACGATCTTCCCTTGGTAAATCGGGATTGATGACTTTACGACCACGTGATCTTTTTGGGGGAGTACTCGACTCAGCTTTTGCTGGCGCATCCTCAGATGTGCCTAGAGTAGCTTCAGTAGAGTCACATGAGTGAGTACTTTCAATAAAAGAAGCGAGTTCAGAAAACTCTTCTTCTGTAAATAGATTGAATTGTTTATCATTTACTTCACTTTTACGGGCAAATGTTCTCATCATCATTGCTTTGAGTTTTTCTTCAGCAAAGTTGTAGCGTTTGAATAAATCAACCACGAGCGCAATCAGCTGCTCTTTATCGAGTTGCTTAATTTCCTCTATATTGAATGGTTTTGATTGATTTTTCATAGGTGTAATTACACCAAAATTAATCACTTAAATAAATAAAAAACAACAACTTATTTAACTTTTAAGTGATAAGAAATGACGATTTTTAGTGTTTAAAATTAGCTAAATTTAACCCTTCAATTTTAGAAAAATCGAACCCTTTACACAGCCAATTAAATTGCTCTTGTGTCAAAATCAGTTCAGATTGTTCAGTTTGAAATTTAGGGAAATTACCTTGGTGTAATTTGCGTTGACATAACCAAATACCATGTGAATCAATACTGATTAATTTGAAGATACTGCGTTGGCGATTGGTAAAAATAAATAGCGCACCTGAGAAACATTTGTTTGGGAAATTAACC
>NZ_JBHLXE010000016.1:0-144011 GCF_042432445.1 Thorsellia kenyensis
AAGAACTAACAGGCATAACCAGAGAAAAAATTATCGTGGGGTATGCACTTATGTCTTGAATTCACCCTATGCAAATTCTACCGATTATTTTTATTTTTTTAAAGAGCTAAAATTAAATTTTCAAATCTAACAAAGGTGAAAATTTAACTAGTTTTATACCATCCATTTCAAATGGAAACCGCTTATTCTTACCGTAGGTAACAAAATCAAACCCGGACTCAGTATTAGTTGACCAACATAATACTACATTACCATCTTCGGCAAGTTCAGTGATTTGCTCCCAAATCATATCTCTTATCCTTGCACTTACATCTCCTACATAGACTCCTGCTCGAATCTCTAATAACCATATAGCTAATCTCCCTCTTAATCTTGGTGGAACTGATTCTGTTACAACAACACACATAGACATTTATTTACTCCTATGACCCTCATCACCTATTTTTTTAGCATTAGGAATTGCAGGCGGTTGTGAATCTTTATAAGCTTCAGGTAAGGCGATTTCACCAGCACTAAGAACTTGCTCTATTAAATTAAATAATTTATTTACTATTTTTTCGTTTCTAAAAACCTCCCTACAATAGACCCTAACTTCTTTTTCAACATTAACAGGATTTTTAGACGCTATGCTAAATGCAGCAGGGACAACTGTGTCAAATTTAATTATATCAGCAATATCATAAACAAAACTTAATGGTTTCCCTGTATGCAAAAAACCTATTGCAGGGGCATAACCTGAAGCCAAAATTGCCGCTTCAGTTATTCCATATAAACATGAATTAGCCGCACTAATAGCTCGATTGATAATATCAGCTCCACCCCAATTATCACGATCATAATTTCTACCATTCCATTTAATTCCGTGCTTAGAGGCCATTTCGGCATATAAAACTCTCACCCTGTTTCCTTCTAATCCTCTTAGCTGTTCAATACTTCTTTTTTTAGGTGCTGATTCACCAAATCTAATTTCAAACATCTTCTGAACCACTTTTAATCTTAGCTGTTCATCTAAAGCGAGTTTAGCTTGGTATAAAAGCTTATCAGCTCTTGCGCCTCCTGGTTGACCCGCAGAATAAAATCTTACTCCGCCCTCACCAATCCATGTAACTAGAGTACCCACTTGGGCACATAATTTGATTGCAGCGTGCGAAATTCTAGTACCTGGTTCCAACATTAAGCATGATACTGAACCAATGGGTATGAGCATTCGCTCACCAGTATCATCTATTACCACAAATGCACCATCCTTCACATCTATACGGCCCATCGCAATAAATATCATTGAAACTCTATCTTTTAACGGTATCGGTTTTAAAGGAATAAAAGCCATTTTTCAACTCTTTCTCAAAGACGCTTAATCAAAAAAAGCCCACATCCAAATGCTTTTGCACGCCCAACTCCATTTTTAAGAGTAGAATTAAACTTTTCAACATCTGTAACCACTAAGACGCCTTCAAAATCAACCACTCCATAACTCAAGGTTTGTTTTTTACTTTCTTTAAAAATTGTTTCTTTTTGATAGGACAAAACCACAGGAGATATATCAAATCTAATTCCCCATGCTTGTGTTCTAATTTCGTTAGTTATCCATTCAATCGCCGATTGAGTAATTAAATCAAAATCAGCCACTTTATCCAACTTATCACTATTTCTAAGCTTTGTTTTTGCATGCATTACTACATCATGTCGTTTTCCATTGATTTTGATTGTAGGGTTTACCCTCAACCTAAACGATAATTTATCTCCTACATTAAGTTTAGGTTCATATTCTTTGGTCTCTAAAATAAACTGATTACCATTAGAAACAGGCAATTCTTCTGACTGCACATAAAACTCTATTAAACCTGCTAATGGGCCTCTTTTTACTAGTTCTTTTCTAAATAAAAATTGTCTTTCTTCATTATGAGAAAATAACTTCCAAAGTAGTTGGTGAGAATGATAACTTACCCCAGAACCTAAATGTTCAGCTAATTTTTTTAAATTTGGATTAATTCTAACTCTTGATAAAAACATATCTAGTCCTCTAAATAAAGTACATGCTCGGCACGTTTTTTAAACTGCCAACGTAATTTGTCTATTGGATCATCCCATCTAGAAATGGTTTGAACTTTTTCCAGTTGACTTCCATCAGCCAATAAAAGTGATCGTTCTCCTTCCCATGCATAAGTAACTAAGTTATTTTTTTTAAATACACGATCTTCAAAATAACTAAACATCGATAAAGGAGAAAATTTATAATCCAATGCTTCTTTTAGTGTCTTATCCTTTATTATCATAGGTGTAACTGGGAGTGCTAGCGGGCAAGATTTGCGACCTAGACTCAGAGAAAACTTAGGCTTTAGGAAGGCTGTTTGAATTGTTTCTAATGAAATTTCAGGTTCCTTTGTTAACCATAACGCTACAATCCAAAGCCCATCAGAGCGATAATCTCTGATGGATAAAATGGTATTTAGAGCGTGGTTTTTACCCGTCAATTCATCTTTTCTAGTTTTTATCGGTCCTTTTTTGTTACTAGATGGAACTTGAGTGGTATGAAAGTCCCTTAATAATTCTCCTTGATTAATTGTTTTCACTGCAAACATTAAACTCGAAGCTAATTTTTGCATATTAACAGAATCATCCCTTTTATAACCAAGAGCAGCAGCAACAAGCCCAATTATTGCTGATTTAGTTGGTCTTAATTCGCTATGCCTCACACCACCAATGGCAGCTTGCCCCCAAGCTGCCATTGGTCCATACAATCTAAATATGAGATATGACATATTTATAATCCTTATTTATTTTTTAATGAATTCAATAAATTCTGAAAAATTTCCTTGAGAAGTAACTGTATTTAACATATATCTTTCGTCAGAACATTTTCCATATACTTCATCAAATGAATTAAGTTGTTGTAAAAGTATATTTATTGAATCTGTCAAATAGTCATCGGAATTAATTGATTTTAAAAATGCGACAGATAATGAGCGTGGTTGTTGCGCACCTTTTTCAGCCAAGACGAAAGAAGCATATGATCTAGATGCATAGGAATTTTGCTTACCTTTTGGAGAAATTTTAACTGCTGCCTCAACGAGAGCTGCAATTGCTTTATTAGCGAGCTCAGTATTGTTGGCTAAATTTTCTATTAATAACTCTTTATCGATACAAATATAGGTATAAAATAAAGCTGAAGCAAACGCACTTTCTCCTAGATGCCCAGCGCCTGAATCGTCAATACCCACATTCAAATCATCTACTGCCGTAAAGAAATCATCTTCAATCAGTGTTGAATGCACACTAAAAGCATGGGCTACTTGACATGCAGCTTCAATATTATGTTCTGGTTTATTTGCTAGCATTCTACCGAATAGTGCCATATCAATTGCAATATTTTCATGTCTCAATAATTTTAACTCTTCCTCAGAGGGAGCTCGTTTTTCGGTACAAATAATATCAGCTAGGCTATCAATCGCTAGTTTTTCAAATGGACTAATGTGTACTATCTGTTCAATATCAACGCTTTTACTTTGCAACTTTCCAAACACTGAAGCTATTAAAGAAGCATATTCAAATGCTTCTTTAGTGCCGATACCCGCGGATAAAAATTTATTTTGTAATTCTGAGCCTATTTTTCTAGTTCGAATACCAATATGCTCACCTAACGATTCTTGAAATAAATCCGATACACGCCAAGAACGCTTCAAGCTTTGCGAACTAATTCGAATTCTTTCAGTATTACCGATTCTGACGGTTTTAGGCCTGCCTAAATCATCTCGATTTAAATTAGAAGCTGGGTAAGATGTTAATAAATGTAGCTGAATAAATTTTGTCATATAAGATTCCTTATGAATAATTAAATATTTTATGTTATTGATAATAGTCTAATGCCCATTTAACAGATAACTGTTGGGATGGAGGTATAGCTTGAGGATATTTTTTTTCTTTGAACCATTGCTGAATATCACTCATTAATGTTTTAGGGCATGCTGTACCATCTAAAAGTTTTATTGCTCTAATCATTCGAATTAAAAACTCATCTTTCTCTAATACTTTTTGTAGTTGATTAAATCTTAATTCACTCATCTTAGCTTTTTCAGAACCATTTTGCTTTACTCCCAATGACTTGGCTATAGATTCTGGTACTACTGTTTTTGTTTTAATATGTGCAAATAAACATACTATTACAGCCCAGACTTCTAAGTCTGGATTTTCTACTTCAGATAAAACCTCATTTCTAAATTGATGAAATGAGCTAGTTAACATCACCGATAACAATGAATCACACCGCTTTAGTTCTGCTTTAAATGATTTAGGTAAAAAAGGTTCTTTATGATGATGCAACCTTTCCCACCAGCTTATAATCTTTTGATTAAATTCATTTTTTTCCATGTGTATTCTCCATATTTACCGCCTCTTTTTTATCAAAAAAATACATTTTTTTAAAACTCGAAAGCTCTTTATTTTTATAACCATTTAAATAGGCATCTAATGCTTTACGGTTTTGTACCATTTCTTTTATTTTAGAAACCATACCTAATTGAATATTATCGATAGTTAAAGAATCGAATATTTCTAACGCAATATTTTTTAAGTTATATACGAACTCTCTAGCATTTTTATCTGTTAAAGTTACCAGTTCTTGTTCTTCTTCCCACTTAATTTTTTGAACTGTCTGAAAAAACAATAATTCAGTTTTTTGATAGAAAGTTGCATTGATAGCCGAGTTGTCTATTTTATTTTTCTCAGCACTTCCTTTTAGAGCTAATTTTAGATACTCCCTCAACCCTTTTAACGTTGTTGTAGATACGTCAATAATATTTTGAATAACATCTACTTGTTGATTTCTAAGATCAATTGGGAGGTAAAATATGGGGAATTCAGTTGAATACCAGCAACGAGCTTTCATGTTATCCATATCAAATCCAAACGCCCAAAGTTTAGGAGCGCTTTGTTCCTGTTTTTCTAAATAACTGAACCTTTCATCCCCGAATGCTTGTATAACTTTTGCTGGATGTGATCCATATGTCTGGCGATTAAACAATAAAGATTGCCACTGTTGATAGGTAATTCCTCCAGGTTGTCCCTTCACAGATAAATTATCTTCCTCTGGTTTTTGTGGATTTGTACGATAAGGTGTCAAAGGATGCCACCAGGACCCTGAATAATTATGACCATAATTAATAGTTCGATAATTAAACACTCCTTGAGTTATTCGTTTGCCTGATATATCACAGACAGAATTACATTTTTCTAAGGAAAGTCTAATACGTCTTGGCATTGCCCAATACATATGTAATGGATGAATGTTAAAGTCTTTATTAATTGGGTAAATTTCACTACCTGGCTCTTTACTACTTCTAGTAGGTATAAGCCATGGGAATACTTCACCTGTAGTGAAATCAGGTTTATCATATGACCACTCATCTAAACTCAAAACATTTAACCATAAAGTTTGCCATAAACTACGGTGTTGATCGTTAGTCTTAAGAATTGTGGTTAATGGCCCGCCTCCCCTTAAACCTGTACGATGCCCTTGCCCACCTGATGGAGCATTTATTTGTAGGGTAAATAAACTTAAAGCTGCCATTTCAGGACTCATTACATTACAAAATCCACGTTTAATAAAATGATCTGTATTTTGTTTTAATGTATTTTCTCCTGGTGCTTCAATTAAGAGACTAGCTACTGGTGTATTATTTTTTACTGAAGACAAATCATCATAATCTTGCATAAATAGTGGGCCTTTACCAAATAAATTAAAGGCATGAGCAATCTGATCAGTCAATAAGTTTAATTCTTCTCTTGACATTGGATTTAAATATTTATCTTCCCAGTCATATAGATCTTTTGGTGCGGCTATTGTTTGTAGTACGTAAATTGCAAATTGATACATGGCACCTAAAAAATCTGATCTGGGCGCTAGAAAATCAACAATTTCAGGATCAGAAATTAAATCAAACGTGATTGATCTTTCCAATCCATTTTTATACTTAACAACAAGAAATTCATCTTTCAACAAGTTCATTGTTTTTTCTCCTTAACATAAAATCCGACCTCACTTTCATAGCCATAATTTTCATCCTCCTCGTGGCACCATATCTGAACAAATTTTGTGGCTGAGTACTTTTTTACAAATATCTGTTGGTCAATATCTGTAGGTTGCAACAAGTTTTTTGCATATTTATTTGAATCAACTTTAATTACACTATATTCATAGTGAAGGAGTGAATCATGATAAAAGACTAGCTCACCATTAATTCTTTTACAAACAATCACCTGTCTAACATCTCTTTCAGAATACCTAGTTGAAGCTTCAAGAGTGTCATTTAACCAATTTCCGCTATCCACACTTCGTTTAGAATACCCTTCTGCCCATTTTAAGCTGACGTTATGTGCTAAATTAATTTTATGGATATCTTTACTTTGCACTAAGATATCTTTATTTTGTAAGTTTATCGGGATGTTTACATCATCGCCATAAACTGATTCAATTAATAATCTTGCGTCTTTAGGCATCCTAATAGCAGCCAGTTCAATAAGTATTTTCATAGTCAACCAAATACGAGCTGGCGATTGATAAACCGCTTCAGTCCCAAGAAAATCTTTACTTAACCAATTTTCACTTGGATTTTGATCCCATATAGGACTATGAATATAAACAATTGGAGAGGGCCTTTTATCAACAAAATCATTATTTACTTTTCCATTCTCATCTCGAATGTGTCTATGTAATCGTCCAACTCTTTGAATTAAATGATCCATAGGGCAGATATCAGAAATCAGTAAATCTGTATCGACATCTAAACTCTCTTGAAAAACTTGGGTAGCAATAATTACAGTGTGTTGTCTCAAACTATTATCAGAAGCCTTACCAAGATAGCGATGAATTAATTCTTCTTTTAATTGTCTGTCTGACAAAGTAAATCTGCTATGAAATAAGATTACTTTATCTTGCATATTCACTAATTTTTTAATTTTATGATAGGCTTGAATTGATTCATCCACAGTATTCCTTATCCATACAATGCAACACCCTTCATTAGCCTTTTTAATTACAAAATTACAGCATTCATCGATATCATGAAGGAATTGAACGCCTATTTCACGTGAATTATTTGAGTTGCTTTTTAAGGATTCAGAAATCGTACCTACCCCATTTACAACGGTAGCTAAGGGAAACTGATTGCAAATGTCATTTGTAATTTGCACACCAATTAAGCGCTCCCAATGATTAATTAAATTTAATTTCTGTTTTTTAGATAAGGTAGCTGTTAGCAATACCATACTTCCGCCATAAGAAGCATGGATTGTCATTAAATTTTTCAATAAATCATCAACATAAGTATCTGCAGTATGTATCTCATCTAAAATGAGTACCTTACCAAAAAGTCCTAACAGCCTTAACGATTGATGTTTTTGAGGTAACGTCGCTAATAACGCCTGATCAATCGTTCCCACACCTACCTGAGCTAATAGAATTTTTTTTCTTGAATCACTAAACCAACGATGGCATGTTGACAAAATAGACTCTTCATTAGAATGGTAGTCGTTATGGTCAAAATTAATAGATGAAATAAAGGTTTTATTCAAACTATTAGCACTATGAGCCAAAGTGATACTAGAATTTTCAGTAGGGTAGCTTAGCGAATTAGAAAAATATTTAATCACTCTTTCATACATTGCATTCGTAGTGGCTTGCGTTGGTAAACCAAAGAAAAAACCTTGAGAGTCGTTTAAATTTAATAATCTATGCATAATTGTCAAGGCTGCTTCAGTTTTTCCTGAACCCGTTGTATCTTCTAGAATAAATAATTGAGGTGTCTCAACTAGTTTGACGCGTTCAGCCCAAGATTGAAGATCTGTAGGCCTAAATCCAAATGTTTTTTCAAAAGAAATAAATTCCTGAGCCTGTAATCGCTTCATCAAACCTATTTCCCTTATTGCAGTTAAAGCCTGCGATTGCGTTAATTCCCAATATTTTTTAAGAGATATTAATTTATCAAGATAGCTGAAATACTCTGTATTGGAACCTAGCCAGTCGCTTAAAACAGCTACACCTGCAACTATCCAGCTAATTTGTTTTGTTTTATTTGCAAGTTCTTTATCTCTAACAAACCAATCATCTGGGAACTCTGGCGATAATAGTTCGAATACACGATCAATGAATTTATTTACATCGACAAAATTCTGTTCATTAACATACTTTTTAGCATTTAGAAGCGCTTGACCTGAAACCTCAACAGGCAATCCATGATGGCCAAATACAGCATTAAATAAAGGTTTAACAATCTGCCTTAATCCTCTTACATCAACATTACTTTTAGAATGCCAAAATGAGATTTTTTCAAGAATGTTTTCAAAAAACAAAAAAGCTAAAGCATCATGCTTTAAATCCATTGGATTATAATCGAATGCTTTTTTGAATCCGCCTGCTAAGTAAGGGTCAAAACGAGCTAATCTTTGAAATGCATCGGTAAATTTCCCTAAATCATGTAGTGCAACAAAAAAAGTAATAATTACGCGAGTCTGTTTAGTGGTTAATCCCAGAAAATTAGCTAAATCCTTGCAGAGTTTCTCATTTGGATTTAGTAACTGCCATGCAACTGCAGCTACATCTAAAGAATGATACACAAGCAGATGAAAATTCTCAGTTTTACTGTTTATTTTACCCCAATACTTTTCCATAATGCACCTTTAATAAGAAAATACTCTTTTTTTAATAATTATTAAAAGCAATAATAGCTAATTTCCGTTCAAATTAAAAGCAGTTTGTTTAAGAAAGTTTCAATATTTAACTTTTTTATTTCTTGTGTTTTTCTTATCCATTGATTTATAATAAAAAGATAATTTCCGGAATTTCCCTTGTATATTAGGGCTGAACCCAAAATACTCTTATTTTGGCGTTTTTTCCTCACATTGTGGGGAGCGTAAGACAGCGTACATAGATTTTATCTGATTAAAAAAAGAATTTGTGAAAAGTGGACAATTTATACTTTTGAGAAACGAAACATAAAATCATTTGTTTTATTATTTAGTATTAAAGAGATTAGAAAAGGCAGTCAACCTAATTTATACAAAGTAATAGAAAAAAACTTCAAGAATTATGGAATAGTGAAAAATCCGAAAAAAATACTTCTATTCAGAATAACCGTTGTCATTGACGAAGAGAACAAAGGAATGCCTATGTTATTGATGCGAAGAAAAATAAATAACAAAATATAAGTGGCCAAATATTAAACATTTACAGTAAATGCTAGATGTAGAAGCCTAATAGCAAAGAAAACAGGCACTTTTGCAACTTCGTATTATCTATGTAATGAAAATCTTACTGCACGTGAATCCTTGCAATCTACTAGAGGACATTGGTTCGTAGATACTCACTTCCTTGGCGTTTATGTCTGGCCATGAAAGAGGATTCATCAGAGGAGCATGATAGGATAAATACCCAAAATTTATCAATAGTTAAACACTTCGCTTTCAATTTAATGAGTACTGCAGAATACAAAAGAGAAAAAGGAAGTTTCAAATCCTAGCAAAACAAGAAGGTGTAAAAATGATTTAAGTTTCAAACATAAAATTATTTTAACTATGCATTTGATTTAATAATAAAAAAATTTGCTAACCTTCTAGCATTACCAAGCATCGCCTGTTGATTTCAATTAAGTTTATACAACCATTACCCCAACTACTAAGATAGCTTTATTCCTTTCAATTCACTACCTATTGTCTTTCTGTAATTTTCCCATCTCATCCATTTAAAACCAATGTAATTTTATAAAGTGCTCAATTGAGACACCCTGTTGTTTTGACATATTCACTTTTGCTGAACTATTCATTACTAACAAATTTTCCATTATTGATTTGAGTTAAAAATAGGGGTATTACATTTGAATTTCTGTATAAATTTTAAATTCGCACATTTAATCATCATTTGCGATTTCAAAACAAACAAAATACATACAAAACACCAGCGTTTCGGTATAAATTGTCACCACTCTTTCAGTGTGGTGACAATTTATAAACTTATGCAAAGCTCTCTGAAAATATAGTTATTTTATTCCAACAAGGAAATTAAATTTATACTCCATATTTCAAAAACAATAACTTTTCCAATTGTAAATTAAATACCCCTCAATATTTGACTCGCTAACACTAATACCATTTTACCTTGTTCTTCAGCTCTATTCTGTTAGACTACCGAATAAAAGCTTTTAGACATAAAAAATTACATTTAACAAACTTAATTTTTGATTAATTGGGAAATTAAACTCTTTTTTATTGTCGTGTAACCCATAATATAGTACTTGTATTATGTCGCTGTTTTATTTAAAACTAGCATCTATGAAGTCAGCAGCTTGATTAACTACTCAACTTTTAAATATAACTATTTGGTGACTGGCAAGATGTTTAAAATACTAAAAACATTTTTTAAAGGTGAAAAATGAAACAATTTACTATTATTGGATTGGGGAGATTTGGGCTTGCTCTAGCAACAAATCTTGTGTCGTTAGGCCATAATGTGATAGGGATTGATAGCAATCAAAAAATTGTAGATAAATGTGCTGATCTGATGACTTTGGTGGTGAACTGTGATGCAACAGACAAAGGATGTTTAGCTGAATTAAACATACAAGAAAGTGATGCCGTCATTGTCTCAATAGGATCAGATATACAAGCAAGTTTACTCACTATTTTTGCCCTAAAAGAACTCAATACTCCAACTATTTGGGTAAAGTCTAACAGCAAAGAACACCATACTATTGTTTCAAAATTAGGTGTATCAAAAATTATTCACCCTGAGGAAGATATTGCACAACACGTATCTATTTCTTTGAACTATCCAATGATTGAAGATTTTATCTCTATGGGTGATGGGGTTTATAGTGTTTCTATTAAAATTAAAGAAAAATTTAACCACGTTAAAATTTCAGATTTGATAACAAAACATTTCAATGAAATTCATCCTTTACTAGTTAAACGAAATGAAGAAATATTCGCTCCTGTCTCACCTGATTTTGTCCTGCATTTTGGTGATACCTTTCTTTTAACTGCTGAACATGAAAAATTAATTGCTATTGCTAATCTATTTTCATAGAGCTTGTTCATTTTAATATTTTATAGTGTTTTATTTATTTCTGGATGTTCTAAATGACAACAAATTACCATGAACTTAATAAAGGATTATCCCACAAAAATAATCTTCGTAAGTTAATGATTAACTTAGCTCCTCCGTATGTCCTGCTGTTTTGTGTCATCTTATTAATTGCTTTAGGGACAGCTGCGCTTTTAATGCCTTTTTCAACCACCGAACCTATCACTTTTTTGCAAAGTTTATTTACAGCGACCTCAGCTGTGACTGTTACTGGATTGGGTGTTGTAGACACTGGGACCCAATTTACTCCTCTTGGACAGGCTATAATTACTTTGTTGATTCAATTTGGTGGTATTGGTTTAATGACTTTTGCAGTAGTGACTATTATAGCTCTAGGCGGTAAACTCAGCTTTTTGAAACAAAGCATAGCCAAAGAAGCTCTCGGTCAAACTAATACTAAAACACTGTATACGACAGCCAAAGCGGTCATACTATTTTCGATCACAGCTGAATGTATTGGAATCATCATTCTTTCTAGCTATTGGTTACCAGAATATGGGATAAGTGAAAGTCTATTTAAGTCCTTTTTTTATGTCGTCAGTGCTTTTAATAATGCAGGGTTTGCTCTTGAACCAGATAATCTAATGAAATATGTAGAAGATCCTGTAGTAAACTTAGTGATTTCTTTACTCATAATTTCAGGAGGGCTCGGTTTCTCTGTATGGATTGATATTAAAAATAATAGAACATGGACTAAATTATCAATTTACAGCAAGCTAATGATTTTAAGCACACTAGTGATAAATCTTTCAGCCTTTCTTGCTTTTTTTATGCTAGAGAAATCAAACGAAGGAACTTTAGCCAATTTATCAAATACAGGCAAACTTTTAGCATCATGGTTTCAAGCTGTATCCCCAAGAACTGCAGGATTTAATACCATCGATTATAGTAAAGTTACAGACTCAACGACCCTATTAACCATTTTACTTATGTTCATTGGTGGGGGCTCTTTAAGTACTGCGGGGGGGATTAAAGTAGTCACATTTGTTGTTATAATTCTTGCATCTATTAACTATATAAGAAGAAACAATCGACTCACATTATACAAAAGAGAAATTGCACCAACTCTAATACACAAAGCCTTTAGTATGGCTGTTTTCACTATCCTACTGATTTGGTTCAGTACGTTTATTTTAACCTTATCTGAAAATGCTCATATATTAGATTTGGTTTTTGAGGTGATCTCTGCGCTAAGTACTGTAGGCCTTTCTCGAGGATTAACAAGTAATTTATCGAATCTAGGACTTATACTCATTATCATCTTGATGATTATAGGTAGAATTGGACCTCTTACCTTTGTTTATTTATTTGCTACACCTAAGGAATCAAAACTCAAATTTGCTGAGACTAAAATTCCTATAGGTTAAGTCTGACTTGCTGTGAGGACTCACAGCCCTAAAGGGCTATTTTTCCCACTTTATAGGTTGCAACCAGATAGCATAGATTTACGCAAAACGAGTAATTATCGTGTACCTTGGTCACCTTCCTGTTTGGCTTCTAATGCTGGAAATGCAACAAAAAAACACTAAAATCGCAAGAAACCACAAATTCGCAATTATATCCCCGACCGATTGGACAAGGGTTTACGGGCTTTTTAATAATTCCTAAAGGACAAAATGGCCAAACCTCATTACCATCCTTTAATGACACCACCATCAAATAATTCAAAAGCTTTCTGATATACTTCCTCAGATTGATAAGACTTTACAAACTGCTTTACCGCTTCTTCATTTTTATTGTCTTCTCTAGATACAATAATATTGACGTAGATAGAATCTTTATCTTCAACGAAAAGACCATCTTTTTCAGGTGTTAATCCAATTGAACTTGACCATGTTGTATTAATCACTGAAAAAGCAACGGTTTTGTCATCCAATGAAGCTGGCAATAACGGTGCATCTAGTTCCACAAAATTAAGTTCCTTAGGATTTTCAATAATATCAATCAATGTTGGATTCAAACCTGATTCTGGGGCGAGTCGAATCAAACCCTGCTTTTCAATTAATAACAATGACCTACCTAAATTAGTTGGGTCATTAGGCAGGGTAACTGTACTCTTTTTAGCTAGCTCATCAATGCTCTTTATATTGTTAGAATAAGCAGCAATCGGGTACACAAAGGTATTACCAACAATAGCAAGGGAGTACCCTCTTGCCTCAATTTGTTCATCTAAAAATGGTTTGTGTTGAAATGCATTTAAATCAATATCGCCTGAATTTACTGCTTCATTAGGTATAACACCATCATTAAATTCTATAAGTTCAACATCTAAATTAAATTTTTCTTTAGCCACTTTTACAGCAGTTTGAGCAACTTCATACTCTTTGCCCGTCATTACTCCAACTTTAATGGTTTGTGCCGATACAATATTTGAAAAAGCCATTACTGCAAAAATCGATAGTATTCTAGTCAATTTACTTTTGGAATTCATAAGTTCTCCTTAAGGTTGTAATAAGATCATTCACCATTGAATAGATGATTGAATATGCAAGACATGTTTTTTAATTCAACTTATCTAGTTTATGGTGTACACGTTAAATTCATGCTCCAGTCTTCAGTCAAGTGGTATTATAAATTGGCTTATTTCAGGAGATGAAATAGATAATACAGCAATAATTTATAACGTCTCACACCTAAAAGTTATAAGCTATAAGGAAAAATTATGTTCCCACATTTAATTTTTTGAGTTTTTTCCGTTAAAATAAAAAAAATTAATTAATTCAATGAGTAATTTTTAGCGCTTAATTTTATTTCATACACAGGATTTCTAGCTGTCCCTCTGCTATAGAAATGTTTTTCCATAGAATACAAAAAATAAAAAAAACAATAAATATATCTATAATTCAATCACTTAATTATTTTTTAGGCGACATGCAATTTATCAGAAAAAATACAAATTTTGAGTCTTAAAAATAAATCCACTAAAAATAGACGTCTAGACATCTTGACATCCATCCATCCAAAGTGCATTATAAACATCATGAAGCGAATGAGTGATTCTTATTGCTACGTAAATCATAAATTTAACCGTTTAATCTTAAAATAATGAATATGATAACTCTCAAAAATATTAATAAAATCTACCAACAAAAAAATCTGTCAGTACACGCACTAAAAGATATAAACCTGGAAATCAAAAAAGGGGAAATTTTTGGTGTTATAGGTTCGTCAGGTGCTGGGAAAAGCACACTCATTAGATGTGTAAATATCCTAGAAAAGCCATCTTCAGGAGATGTTATAGTCGATGGTGTCAACATGACAACACTTTCTAACCAAGAGCTCATTAAACAACGTCGCCAAATTGGTATGATTTTCCAACATTTTAATCTCCTTTCATCAAGAACTGTATTTGGTAATGTCGCTTTAGCTCTTGAATTTAGTAATATTTCAGATAAATCATTTATCAAAAAGAGAGTTACTGAGCTTCTCGAACTTGTTGGCTTAGCAGACAAACACAACAGTTACCCTGCAAACTTATCTGGGGGACAAAAACAACGTGTTGCGATAGCAAGAGCCCTAGCTACTGAACCTAAAGTTCTATTGTGTGATGAAGCAACGAGTGCCCTTGATCCTGCGACCACTACCTCAATTCTTACATTACTTAAAGACATCAATCGCAGACTCAACATCACGATACTGTTAATTACTCATGAAATGGATGTAGTAAAGCGTATTTGCGATAAAGTCGGCGTTATTAGCCAAGGACAACTGATAGAACAAGGCAGTGTTGCTGAACTGTTTTCTCACCCTAAAACTGAACTAGCGCAAAGCTTTATTAACTCTAGCATCGATATAGAAATTCCAGAAGATTACCAAATAAGATTATCTCAAACACCTAAAGACAATGGGCACCCCTTATTGAAAATGACATTTACAGGTAAATCTGTTGATGCACCTTTACTATCTGAAATTGCGCAATCACATCAGGTCCTTAGCAATATTATCAGTGCTAAAATGGATTATGCAGGTGGCGTAAAATTTGGTGTGATGTTGGCTGAATTAAGTGGAAATAGTGAAGGACTAACTTCTGCTATACGTTTTTTACGTGAAAATCATGTCAAAATTGAGGAATTAGGATATGTTTGATCTATTAGTGAATTGGTTCACCCCATCAGAAAAAGCACTTAAAGTTATCGTCAAATTGTTTCCTCAAGGTATTTTAGAAACATTAACAATGACCTTTGTTTCAGGAACCTCTGGGATCTTGATTGGCTTACCTATTGGAGTTTTGTTGTTTTGTTTAAGACCGAATGGAATTTTAGCTAATCCAACTTTGTATCGTATTTTAAGCTTGATTGTCAACTATTTTAGAGCAATTCCTTTTTTTATCTTGATTGTTTGGCTGTTAGAGTTAACTAAAATTATTGCAGGGCAAAAACATGGAATATGGGCTGCAATTATCCCTCTGACTGTTGCCTGCGCCCCCTTTATTGCTCGTATGACTGAGAATGTTCTATTAGAACTTCCTGAAGGATTAATCGAGGCTTCCCGTTCAATGGGTGCGAAACCTCATAGCATTATTTTTAAAGTATTAATTCCAGAGGCTTTACCTGGGCTCATTAATAGCTTTACTGTTGTATTCATCAGTTTAGTGGGATATTCTGCAATGGGTGGCGCGGTAGGAGCTGGCGGCTTAGGGCAAATTGCTCATAAATATGGGTATGTTGGATACGATGCTTTTGTAATGAACTCCGTTGTCATTATCTTTGTTTTAATTGTGACAATTATTCAGTTAACAGGATCTTATCTAAGTAAGCGTTTTAATAGAAGATAAGTTAATTATGATCTATCTTTTGATATTTTGATTGGTTACATGGGTTCACCTTTCTTAGGTAACCTGTAAGAAAGAAGTAAAACTTTTGTTGTAAATAAAATTGATGTTATAAACATTTTTTATTTTTTGTTATTTAACTAAGAGGATTTAACTATGCGTATTAAAAACAATCTTATCAAAGCAAGTGTATTAGCTGTTTCTTTAGCTTTAAGCCAATTTGTATTAGCAGATGGCATTAAAGTAGGTGTTATCACTGGTAAAGAGTACGAAGTTGCTGAAACTGCAGTAAAAGTAGCGAAAGAGAAATTTAACCTTGATGTTGAATTGGTAGAATTTAATGATTATGTTATCCCTAACGAAGCACTTGACTCAGGTGACATAGATCTTAACGCTTTCCAACATAAGCCTTTTTTAGATGAACAAATCGAAGCTCGTGGATATAAATTAACACCTGTCGCAAATACATTTGTATATCCTATTGCGGCTTACTCTAAAAACATCAAAAGTATTGATGAATTAGCTGAGGGTAGCACGATTACCCTACCTAACGATCCGACCAATCTTGGCCGTGCTCTTCTTTTATTAGAAAAACAAGGGCTAATTAAGCTTGAAGAAGGTGTTGGATTAAATCCAAGCGTGCTTGATGTAGTAGAAAATCCAAAAAAATTAAACTTGGTTGAACTTGAAGCGCCTCTTCTTCCAAACTCTTTAGACGATAAGACAGTGGCTTTATCAGTAATCAATACAACATACGCGAGTTCAATTGGCTTAACACCAACTAAAGATGGCATATTTGTTGAAGATAAAGAGTCACCATATGTTAACATCATTGTAGCTAGAGAAAACAATAAAGACTCTGAAGAAGTAAAACAGTTTATCCAAGCTTACCAATCTGAAGAAGTCTTCGAAAAAGCAAACTCTTTATTTGATGGTGGAGCTGTTAAAGGTTGGTAATAGTCTAATGATAAGTCTATCAACGTCTCCTTACATTTAAATTTAATAGGCGGCATTCAATCATTATCTTTTTATGATTGGATGCCCTAATTTACTGATAAGCTAAGAGTGGAACACCAACATATCACATTTTAAAAAGATGAAAATAAAATGCCAGTCAATGAGTTAAACCATCTTAGTTGCTTTTAAGATAGCAAATTTTTTATTTCCTGCCACATTAATACAATTGCCAAATAGTTTTTTTAATTGTTGGTAATAATTCAAATGCCTATTCCCGACAATCATAAGCTCACCGCCCTTCACTAAGCTATTTTTTGCATTTAAAAACATATTTCTAGCAATATGATCTGTGAGTGTATTTTGTTGATGGAAAGGGGGATTACAAAAAATCCTCTCAACGGTTGAGGAAGGAAATCCTTGTAATGCATCCATGATCAAAAATTCACATCTATCCAGACAGTCTGCTCGATGAGTTAATACATTTAAACGGCTTGATTCCAATGCCATATAAGATTCATCTGTGAATATAACTTTAGCATCTGGATTTTTTTTTAGCAAAGTCAGCCCAATGACTCCATTGCCACAACCTAAGTCCACAAATGTACCAGAACAATCAGCGGGTAGATGATCTATAAAAAACCTGGCGCCAATATCTAACTGATTTCTAGAAAATACATTCGGATAATTCGATATCACTGTTTGTCCATCAAGATTAAAGGTAGACACTTTAGGTGTTATCTGTACGAATTCACCTAATGGCTGTTCTTGCGAGGTAACATTCGGGATACAAAAAACTAACCGCGCCTTTTTCTTCGCGAGACTGGTCGTAGTGAGCCCTATTTTTTCAAATAATTTTAAAGTAGATGTGTGGATATCTTGGGCTTTTGCTGCACCAATAATTTTCGTTTTATCGCTCATAATTGCTTTGATCTGCTCTATCTGATGCTCAAGCAAAGATAAGGATTTGGGGATTTTTATGATAATGAGAGCAGGAGCTTTTGGCAGCAATGCATTACTTTCCAATATAGTTACTTGACTACTTTCTATCTGATTGCGCTGTAAATTTTCCCTTAGTGATAATTGACTTACAAATGAATCAGAAACGTGGTAAGGATGCAAAGAAGATAACGCAGTGCATAGTGCACCAAAAGCATCATTAAAGATAATAACTGGACCTTGAATATTACTATACGTGCTTTCATGGAGCGTTTCTAGTAAGTACTCATCTGCAGCATCAAAAGGAAATAGATTCTTGGGTTCTTTTTGCCCATAAAGAGCTCTTTTAAGTTTTAAGGTGTTTATCGGTTTAATTTTTATCTGATTCATTTTTGCTTTATTTATTAAAAATGGTTTTACGTTTGAGGATGAAATTAAGAAAACAAAAAACTGTATGAAGCGAGAAAAAATCGCATTTTTTTATTATTAAATCTAACATCCTATTGATTAAGAGTGTACAATAGCAAGTTAAAGCCATTGTGAGTGCTTCTCGTACTGAATTAAGAATAACCAAGGAATTGACATGTCGCAAAACGCTGACTCTAAAAGTATTATTTTAAAATCTCAAACCCCAAAGGTCGGATTTATTTCTTTAGGTTGCCCTAAAAACTTAGTGGACTCTGAAAGAATTTTAACACAATTAAAGATTGAGGGTTATCAAGTTGTACCTTCTTTTGATGACGCAGATCTCGTGATTGTTAATACCTGTGGTTTTATAGATAGTGCAGTTCAAGAATCCCTTGAAACCATAGCAGAAGCACTTAGTGAGAATGGCAAAGTGATAGTCACAGGTTGTCTTGGTGCCAAAGAAAATCAAATCAGAGAAGTGCATCCACAAGTTTTAGAGATAACAGGCCCACATAGTTACGAAGAAGTGCTCAAACATGTTCATACGTATTTGCCAAAACCTGCGCACAATCCTTTTTTAAGTTTAGTGCCAGAACAAGGCATTAAATTAACACCTAAACATTATGCCTACTTAAAAATTTCGGAAGGATGTAATCATCGCTGTACCTTTTGTATTATACCTTCAATGCGCGGTGATTTAGATAGCCGTGAAATTGGTAGTATCCTTGATGAAGCAAAACGTCTTGCCGATGCAGGAGTTAAAGAGCTGCTTGTCATATCCCAAGACACTTCAGCATTTGGTGTCGATGTAAAACACAAAACAGGCTTTTGGCAAGGAGAGCCTGTCAAAACACATCTAAATGGGTTATGTGAGGCTTTAAGTCGTTTAGGTATTTGGGTGAGACTTCACTATGTCTATCCTTATCCTCATGTAGATGATGTTATTCCCTTGATGGCAGAAGGAAAAATATTACCTTATTTAGATATCCCTCTTCAGCATGCTAGCCCTAAAATATTAAAATTAATGAAGCGTCCGGGAAGTATAGAAAGAACGTTAGAACGTATAAAGCACTGGAGAGAAATTTGCCCTGAGATAACCCTCAGATCGACTTTCATCGTAGGCTTCCCTGGTGAAACTGAAGAAGATTTTCAACTGTTGCTTGACTTTATTAAAGAAGCAAAATTAGACAGAGTTGGATGTTTTGAATACAGCCCTGTTGAAGGCGCTAAGGCGAATGAACTAAATGATCCGGTCCCTGATGACATTAAAAAAGATCGCTTTAATCGCTTTATGCTATTACAACAAGAGATATCTACCCAGCGACTAAAAGAAAAAATAGGTAAAACATTAGAAGTTATGCTTGATGAAATTGAAGAGGAAGGCGCCATAGGCAGAAGTAAAGCAGATGCACCTGAAATCGATGGAAATGTGTTTATCACAGGTGATCTTTCTTCATTCTTGCCAGGTCAAATTGTCAAGGTAGTGATCAATGACAGTGATGAATATGATCTTTATGGTGAATTATCCGTGTAATTCTTTTGCGTGTTTTTAAATAGGCAATTGATCATCAATATGTTTTTGATGACAATCCATTCTAAAAACTTATTTATGTGTTTAATATTTATTTAAGGAAATTCATATGTTCAATGAAATTTTAGGTGATTTTAATATTTTTCCTATTATTATCGTTATTTTTGCGGTCATACTGATCTATTCATCTGTCAAAGTTGTCCCTCAAGGATTCCAATGGACCGTAGAACGCTTTGGTCGTTATACTAAAACATTAAAACCGGGATTAAATTTTCTTGTTCCCATGATTGATAAAGTGGGTCGTAGAATCAACATGATGGAACAAGTGTTAGATATTCCATCTCAAGAAGTAATTTCTCGTGATAACGCGAATGTCTCTATCGATGCCATCTGTTTTATTCAAGTAATTGATGCAGCAAAAGCTGCTTATGAAGTTAGCCACTTAGAAGCCGCTATTGTTAATTTGGCGATGACTAACTTCAGAACTGTACTTGGTGCAATGGAATTAGATGAAATGTTGTCCCAAAGAGATGTTATCAATGGACGCTTACTTAGCATTGTTGATGAAGCCACAAACCCCTGGGGTGTAAAGATTACCCGAATCGAAATTAGAGATGTAAGACCGCCAGTAGAACTTGTTAATGCGATGAATGCACAGATGAAAGCAGAAAGAACTAAACGTGCTGATATTCTTGAAGCAGAAGGTATTCGACAAGCTGCTATATTAAAGGCTGAAGGAGAAAAACAGTCGCAAATTCTCAAAGCTGAAGGGGAAAAACAATCTGCATTTTTACAAGCTGAGGCGAGAGAAAGAGCAGCTGAAGCTGAAGCCAATGCAACACGTATGGTTTCAGACGCTATTTCTTCTGGTGACTTACAAGCCATTAACTATTTCGTTGCACAAAAATATACTGAAGCCCTTACTGCAATAGGTTCATCTGAAAACAGTAAGGTAGTTATGATGCCTTTAGATGCCACTAATATTTTAGGTTCAATCGGTGGAATTACAGAATTAATTAACTCTTCAAAAAAATAGTAATACACTGATAATTTAAAAACTATTTAATCTCCCTCGCCGCTAAGTTTTCATATCTAGCGGCGATTTTTTTATCCTACTTTTAATCGCCTATTTCATTCCTATCAATCTTTGTAGTTAAAACATCTTACAATCTCACAAAATAGAACTATTTCATTCTCGCTAATCAATGCTATAATCAAACAGAGATAAAGCTTAATGAGCTATATTTATTATCAACACTTATTTCTCCTGTTAGTTATAAGTACACATTCCCCCTCTTCATTAATGACGTCTGTGAAGGCGCCTGTAGGTAAACTCCATGATAAAAAGAACTGAATTTTCAAAAAAAAATACTGAGTCTAGCACACGCAAAGATTCTAAAAATCAATCTGATAAAAACAATAAACGCTCCAACAAGCCTTCATTTTCTCAAAATGGTGCAAAAGATGCCCTTAAAAGAGATAATAAAACAACTCACGCTGCTCCATCCAAACGTTTAACATCGCAAGTAAAAAATACTGCTTCTAAAACTGTACATGAAAATAACACGCCATCAGTACCTGGTAGTGAAAAACTACAAAAAGTATTAGCCAGAGCAGGCTTAGGATCACGACGTGAAGTTGAAGTATTAATCGAAGCAGGACGGGTCAGTATAGATGGTAAAATAGCCCATTTAGGTGAGCGGGTCATTATCTCTCCTGACCTAAAAATTAGGGTGGATGGGAAAATCATCTCTATTAAGGAGCCTGAACAAGAAAAATGTAGAGTAATTATCTACTATAAACCTGAGGGTGAGATTTGTACTAGGAATGATCCTGAAGGGCGACCTACTGTGTATGAAAGATTACCGAAGATAAGCCATGGTCGTTGGATTGCTGTAGGGAGACTAGATATTAATACTTCTGGCTTGTTACTATTTACCAATGATGGAGAGTTAGCCAATAGATTAATGCATCCGAGCAATGAAATCGAACGTGAATACTCTGTACGTGTCTTCGGTGAAGTGACGGATGATAAAAAAAGGATGGTGACTCGAGGAGTTCAGCTTGAAGATGGCCCAGCCTCATTTAAAAAGCTAACAGCTTCCGGCGGTGAAGGCATTAATCAGTGGTATAATGTTGTGCTAACGGAAGGCCGTAATCGTGAGGTCCGACGCATTTGGGAAGCGGTTGATTTACAAGTAAGCCGCTTAATTAGGATTCGTTACGGCAATATTTCACTTCCTACTCGATTACCTAGAGGGGGTTGGCAAGAAATGGACATCAATAATGTCAACTATCTGCGTGAATTAGTTCAGTTACCTAAAGAGACCCAAGGAAAAGTGAATCCACAGCAAGATAAGAAAAAACTTAAAACGGGGCAAATCAGACGTGCAGTACAGCGCCATAATAAAATGGCAACAGCAGCAAGAAGACCACGTAAAGTTTAGTTCAATAGGTCAGCATTAAGTTATCATATAGCAGCATTTGTTCGGATTATTTGTCTAAATTACGCAAGATAAACCCAAAGCAAATGTTGATAACAAGGAGAAATCACTAATGTTAAAATATCTTAAATCGATTTCAATAGGCAAAAAGGCCTGGTTCTTGCTTTTTGTTATCACAACTTTCATGCTGTGTACTGCATTAATCTTACAGCATGGATTTGATATGCAACCTTGCGTGTTATGTATTTATCAAAGAACAGCCATTTTAGGGATTTGGTTTGCCTCAATTTTAGGCATGATCGCGCCAAAAAATTTTGTTATAAGAATAACTGCGATTGGCCTTTGGATTTACTCTGCCGCCTATGGCTTGAGTTATAGTTGGTTACAAGTAAAAATGCAATTTTTTCCTACTCCAATGGATAAATGCGATTTATTCCCCAGATTCTATTTTGGTTTGAAGTGGAATGAATGGATTCCCTCTATTTTTGAAGCTAAAGGTCTATGCTCTGACATACAAGGGGCAATTTTAGGCTTAGAAATATCCCAATGGATGACTGGTATATTTAGCGTTTTTTTATTCATAAGCATTATTGTTTTGATTTCTCAAGTAGTAAAATCACCTACTAAAGAAACGATGTTTAGTTTTAGAAAACGCTGGAAATAATGGCTTTGTGTTTTTTTCATTTTAAACCCACTAAGCCAAGTCAAAACTTTTATATAACTTAACTTTTACGATTGAATGAGGAAGAAACATCACCATGAATAATGAGATTTTAACGATTGTTGATATCACAACCGAAAATATCAGAGAAGTGCTAGGGCAATCCACTGAGTTACCCTTGGTATTTTATTTTTTTTCATCCCAAATTCCTGAATGTCAAACCTCAACTCAATTGATGGAATCTTTAGCTAATGAGTACCAAGGCTTATTTATATTAGCCAAAGTTAATTGTGATGAACAAATGGGCATAGCTCAACAATTTGGACTTCAAGCCTTACCAACTTTTTATCTATTTAAAGACGGTCAGCCGATTAATGCCATTCAAGGGCCACAATCTTATGAAGAACTCAAAGCATTTTTAGCAGATGCCCTACCTTCAGAGGCTGAGCAAGCATTCCATGCAGCGCTAGGGCACATAGCAGAAGAACAGTATCAAGAGGCACTTAGTCTGCTAAGAACTGCATTTAAGGCTTCAGATAACAAAGCCCCAATTTTCAAAGACATTGTTCTAAAATTAGCCGAAACACAAATTATCCTTTCACGTATTGATGATGCAGAGGAAACATTGACCCATTTATTACCACAAGATAGAGATTCACTCTATCAAGGATTACTGGCACAAATTGAATTAGCACGAAAAGCGGCCGATTCCCCTGAAATACAACAATTGCAGCTACAAGTGACGGAAAATCCAAATGATTTTCGAGCAATCAATACATTAGCTCTTCAACTACATCAAGTTGGACGAAATGAAGAGGCTTTATCTAGCCTTTTTGAGGTTCTTAAAAAAGAGATGAACTGCTTGGACGGTGAAATGAAAAAATCATTTTTAGATATATTGGCTGCCTTAGGTACAGGTGATCCTTTAGCATCGCAATACCGTCGTAAATTTTATTCTTTGTTGTATTAAAATACTATTGAAACAAAAAAGGATAACTTAGAGAAGTTTAGTCCTAAATTCTATTAGAGAACACATTTAGGACTATATTGATAGGACTCTGGTATTTTTTATCAACTGCTAGCCCAGTATATAAAAAACTAACGGCATTTGTTAATTTTTTGAACAGACTTAACTCAAAGTCATATGTCATCACAATATAATAAGGAGCCAACGGCTTGTACTAATTTAGAGCCAATTCCTACCTAAATTAGCCGCATTTTCGTATCCTAATTGCATTGATTTGATTAGATTCTCGTAAATCTGATAAATCGAATGGAGTTTTTAAATAATTTATTGCATATAAAAAGCATAATCGAAAAATAAACAACTAAAAATACACCGATAACAATAAAACCATTACTTTTATCTATTGTTATCCACGGCAGGAATGAAGCCAGTAGATGAATAGTATTTGTTGCTGCAAAATAAGATAAAATAAAACTCACAATAACGCTACGTTTTCCAAAACCATATCTCACCTCGGCACGACAGCCTTTGCATATATTCACTCCATGATCTGAAACCGTAAAACAGTGTGGACACTTAATTACACTCATTTTTACTCCTAATCTCTGCGTTTCATTTGAAATAATGTCTTTGATAACAAAAGACTTAACATAATAAACTCTAGTTAGTTTTGTTAGTTTTGTTAGTTTTTTATGATTCGAATATCAATATTAAGATATGCAATTTTATCCCATACATTACTTTTTTTCACGAAAATTTTCAACATGTAAATAAACAACTCATCTAGCAAAGTTAAGCTACTGCCATGCTGCTTCTAATTACAACAAAAATCGACTTAAACGCTGTTTATTGAATTGAATTCGTTAAGTAACAACTCTCTAACTGCCATAATTTATTCAAAAGCATCTATTACGTTCAGTAAAACAAACCTACTAAAAGTAGGCTAAAAAAGCTAAGGAAAAATAAATGATTTATCCTTAGCTTTATATCATTCAAAATTAATCTAACTTCTAAGATTTTATTGTCATTTTCTTAGAATAATTCTTAACATTATTTTCTTATGCTACTGTTAGAGATCTCAATACCCTTACAACAGCTTGCATCTCTTCTTCTGTTCCTATAGTAATCCTGATGCAATTTTCTAATCCTAGTTGTTTACTCTGATCTCTTAAAATCACACCACTGTCCCATAATCCTTTAAAAATAGGTGCTGAATCTTTAAATCTAACTAAAATATAATTAGTAAAACTTGGGTAGATCTGCACAACTCGTTCATCATGACTAAGCGCTTCAATCAAATAAGTCCTATTTTTTTCAATTTCAAGTACTCTTTGTTTCATGGTTTCAATGCCCTCAGGTAACAAAGCTTGTGCAGCCATATCTGCAACAGGAGCTGCTAATGGATAAGGAGCTATCACTTTTAATAATGTGTCAATAATATTCCTATGGGCAAGTGTAAAACCGCAACGCAAACCGGCAAGCGCAAAAGCTTTTGATAATGTCCTTAAAATCACCATATGAGGAAAGCGTTTTAACCATGCGGTTTTGTTATTCTGTAAACAAAATTCAATGTATGCTTCATCAATAGCGACAATCGCTCGATCTTGGGTCATTTCTAGCAATTTAATTAAATCCGCATCATGAAGTAAATTTCCTGTTGGATTATTAGGGCTGCAGACATAGATTAATTTGACATCCGCCATCTGTGAAGCTATAGCCTCAAGATCGAGTTGCCAATCTTTTGTTGAGGGGACTATTTTTTGTTGTATCCCAAATGTTTCAGCACTGACGCTATACATCCCATAAGTGGGAGGACAATACATCACCGCATCTTTACCTGGTTCACAAAATGCCCTTAGTAATAATTCAATGCTTTCATCGGCGCCACGAGTTACGAGAACTTCATCTGGATTTACGCCAGCATACTCAGCATACCTTGTAATTACCGCCAAAGGTTGACACTCAGGATAACGATTTAAATCAGAGTGCACAGTGAGTTTTGGAGTGATAGGGTACTCATTTGCATTTAACCAAACGTCACCTTTTCCACCCAGACGCCTTGCCGATAGATAAGGTGTTAAGTCTTGTACATTTTTTCTTGTGATTTTTTTTAATAATTCTTGCACATCATTTTGCATTTGGTTTTGATTTGTCATAATTAATCTCTCATGGAATGAAAAATATCTAAAATGGCATCACACTATTTAACTAATCGCTTGGCATTAATATGTGCTAAACGTACAGATATGGCCTCTTTATGTGCTATGAGTTGTTCCGCACTCGCCATAATTTCAACCGTGGCCCCTAAATTCATCAATCCTTCTTGATTCAGTTCTTGAACCGTCATTCTTTTTTGAAAATCTGCCAGCCCAAGACTTGAATAAGTTTTGGTATATCCATAGGTCGGAAGGACATGATTTGTACCAGAGGCATAATCCCCAGCAGATTCTGGTGAATAATCTCCGACAAAGACAGATCCTGCATTCGTTATTTGAGAAACATAACTAGAGGCATTTTCAATTTGAAGGATAAGATGCTCAGGTCCATATAAATTACTCACATGGATGGCTTCATTGATATGTTCAGTTATGATTATCCGAGAATGTCTAAGAGCTTCTGTTGCAGTCTCTTGTCTTGGTAATGTGCTTAATTGTTTTAAAGTTGATTCAACGACTTGTAAAGCTAATTGTTCAGACTCTGTGACTAAAACCACTTGAGAGTCAGGCCCATGCTCAGCTTGCGAAAGTAAATCACTTGCAATAAAGTCAGGGTTTGCACGATGATCTCCAATCACTAGCACCTCGGATGGCCCTGCTGGCATATCAATTGCTGCACCATCAATTGCTTGAGAAACTTGTCTTTTCGCTTCTGTAACATAGCTATTGCCTGGTCCAAAAATCTTATCTACTTTTGGAATAGTCTCTGTACCAAAAGCCATGGCTGCAATCGCTTGAGCCCCACCTACTTGAAAAATTTCATCAACACCACATAATGCCGCTGTATATAATATTTCATCCGCAATAGGCGGTGGGGAACAAAGAACTAATCTCTTGCATCCTGCAATTTTCGCAGGAACGGATAACATCAAAACAGTAGAGAAAAGAGGAGCACTTCCACCCGGTATGTATAATCCAACTGACTCAATAGGTCTTGTTTCCTGACGACATACCACACCAGGCATGGTTTCAACTTCTATAACTTTAGGAACCTGCGCCTCATGAAAACGTGATATGTTATTTTTAGCAACTAAAATAGCTTGTTTTAAAGCCTCTGATAGGCGACTTTGAGCTGATTCAATTTCTTCACGACTAACTTTTATGGTTTTTAATTCAGTTTTATCAAATTGTTGAGCAAAAGATTTTATTGCTTCATCACCCTTTTGTTTCACTTTAATGATAATATCACTGACTACTTTGCTTGTTGACGCATTTACTGACATCGCAGGTCGCTGCAGCAAAGCTTGTCGTACTTTTAGTTCTGCATCAGCCCAAATAATAGGTTGTTTAAAAGAAAAATCCGCCATGGTTCTCTACTCCATCATTTTTTCAATAGGAAGAACAAGAATGGAACTTGCTCCTAAGGCTTTAATTGCTTCCATTGTTTCCCAAAATAAATTCTCTGAACTTACCATATGAAGTGCAACTCTACTTTCATCACCTGCTAATGGCAACAAGGTTGGGTTTTCTGCCCCTGGCATCAAGGCAACAATCTCATTTAATTTATCTTTCGGTGCATGCATCATAATATATTTAGACTCACGGGCCTGAATAACCCCTTGTATACGGGTCAACAATTTATCGATGAGTGCTAGACGTTCAGGGCTCATTTCACCCTCACGTTGTACTAAACAAGCCTTTGAACGATAAATGACTTCCACTTCTTTTAGACCATTCGCTTCAAGTGTTGCACCAGAGGAAACTAAATCACAAATTAAATCAGCGAGTCCTGCTCTTGGAGCGACTTCTACAGAACCATTAAGTAAACAAGGCTTAAATGTAACACCTTGTTTTTGTAGATAATCCCTTAAAATATAAGGATAAGAAGTGGCAATTCTAGCACCTTCAAGACTTTTTACGCCATTAAATTCGGTATCAACAGGAGACGCTAATGAAAGGCGGCATCCACCAAAATCTAAGCGTCTTAGCATCTTATAACTTGGCGCCTCACCTTTTGCCCTTCTGCTTAGTAATTCTTCTTCAAGGACATTTTCCCCAACAATACCTAAATCAACAACCCCGTCCATTATCAGTCCAGGAATATCGTCATCTCTGACTCGAAGAATATCAATAGGCATATTCTCAGCAAATGCAATAAGACGTTGAGTATGCAAGTTAATTTTTACGCCACAATTAGCTAACAGTTCGCGAGATCCGTCACTTAAACGACCCGATTTTTGCATAGCAATACGTAAACGATTTTTAGATAGCATTCTTCTCTCCTTAGAGTTTTATGAAAATTTTATTGAAGTTTTTTGTTAAAAATTACACATATGTTTTATAAATCACCATAAAAAAACCCCCGAAAGTAATCTCCCGAGGGTCAGTAGTAGAGTTTAGACCGCTTGGAAGTTATATTTCTTCCAAGCATATCACCTGAAAGATCATTCAGTGTGATGGTGATGATGTAAAAATAAATTTAAATCAAACATAGTCTATACCTTAATAAGTGAATAACATTTTCAGTTAGTTCAAGTAACATAAATAAATAATGATATTACGATAAATCATTAAGAGATAATTTGCAAGAATTAATTGAACATTTTAGTGATTGCCCTATTTTTCTAAGAATTGCCCAATTTTAATCTTGTTAACGCGCACCTTAAGGACAATTAGAAAATTCACTAATTGCCAATGAAAGCAAACATATTAATAAAGTAAAGGGGATAGCGTTGCGACCATGACAGACTTAATGGTGTGCATCCTATTTTCAGCTTGATCAAAAACAATGCTATGGCTTGATTCAAAGACTTCATTAGTGACTTCAATTCCATTAGGCATATCAAATTGCTTAGCAAGTTCAGCACCTATCACTGTCTCAGAGTCATGAAATGCAGGTAGGCAGTGCATAAATTTAATATTTGGATTCCCTGTTTTTTCTAGCATACTCATCGTCACTTGGTAAGGCTTTAATAAATTAACTCTTTCTTCCCAAACAGATTTAGACTCTCCCATCGAGACCCAAACATCTGTATAGATAAAATCAGCACCTATCACACCTTCAGAAATGGACTCAGTGATATCAATTTTACCTCCACTCAACAGGGCTTTTTTCTTACATTGGGAGATAAAATTTTCATCAGGCCAAAATGCCTTAGGCGCAATCAAAGTTAGAGTAAAGCCCATTAAACCTGCCGCTTCAAGTAAACTGTACCCCATGTTGTTACGAGCATCACCGACATATACTAATTTTTGTTCTTCTAGTGGTAGTTTACAATGTTCTGTCATGGTCAAAAGATCTGCCAATACTTGAGTTGGATGGAATTCGTTAGTTAAGCCATTCCATACCGGAACACCAGCATATTGAGATAACTCTTCTACGATTTTTTGTCCATGACCACGGTATTCTATTGCATCATAAAAGCGTCCTAGCACTCTTGCACTGTCTTTGACCGACTCTTTATGGCCAAATTGGCTGCCTGAAGGTCCTAAGTAAGTCACATGTGCCCCTTGATCAAATGCAGCCACTTCAAATGCACACCGAGTACGAGTAGAGTCCTTTTCAAATATTAATGCGATATTTTTGCCTTCTAGAGATTTGCTTTCAGTGCCCGTTTTCTTTGAGGTTTTAAGTACATGAGCTAAGGTCAATAATTGATGTATTTCATCAGAAGTGTAGTCTGAAAGTTTTAAAAAAGAACGACCGTAAAAATTATTCATACCTTATCCCTTATGTGAATTAGCAATATGTTTGCAATACCATATTATGGTTTAATAAGTTTTGATGCATAACTATTTCTAGTTAAAAATACGACTTATTTGTAGTTTAGGTCATTGCATAATTAAAACACAAAAAAATTAAACCAACCATTAATATTTATGGACTGATACTTTAATATTTAACATAAAAAAAAACAAAAAAAATATATGCTTTTTTGTAAAGTTATCTTTTAAAGTAGCTACTTACCCAAAGTGTAGACTTTGTTTTCGGTCATTCAACAAATGAAAAAGTTGCTTGACAGCTTACGATTTATAATCGAAATGGTATTTATCTAATCACACTAATAACTTGCTAGAGCATTATGTGCTCAAAAACGCCTTTATTGATAGCATCATTATTTATTAAGCGCCACAAAAAAGATAGCATTTACTGAAAATACTTGCATAACATTTGACTTAATCACGATATCTTGGCTAAAAGTAACTTAACATTTAAAATAATATTCAAAAAAATTTCACTAACTGCCCTCAAATTGACTCTTTATGAACTTAAGATCGATCAATAAAATTTACTTCAATTAGTGAAAGGACATTGTTAGTAGTCAGTATAAGGCCCATTCATATTAACAACTATACCCTATTTTTAGAATTTAGGCTCTTAGATAATATCACCTTAATTTTTTACAAATAAGGTTTAATTGTGAAGGTCTTGTTGCTATGATGTATCGGTAAATAGTATAAATCAATTCTAAATGTACTGAATAATTATGGATAAATTTTAGTTCTTTTTTAGTTATTTAAAGGCACTGTGCGCAAATGAAAATCGAGAATCAAAAAGAAATAGCCATTGAAATGCAAGAGATAGCGAGAGCTGCTAAACATGCAACATGGGATCTTGTCAAATGTTCAGCTGATGAAAAAAATCAACTACTTTTGCGATTAGCAGAAGCATTATTGGCACAGAAAGATCTTCTAATCGCGGCCAATAAGCAGGACTTACTTGCTGCAGAACAAGCCAATCTTCCCCCTTCATTAATTGCCCGTTTAGTTTTAGATAACAATACCTTAAAACAAATCATCGATGAACTCAGGCATGTTGCATCCTTACCAACACCTATTGGCAACACATTAGAAGGGAAAAATTTAACCAATGGCTTACGTCTTGAGAGACGTGTAGTTCCTTTAGGCGTTGTCGCGGTGATTTATGAAGCTAGGCCGAATGTTACAATAGATGTTGCTAGTCTTTGTCTTAAAACAAGCAATGCTGTGATTTTACGTGGTGGCAAAGAGACCCAGCATACTAACAAGCTTTTGGTCAGTGTTATCCAAGATACTTTAGAAGAATTTAATTTACCTAGAACTTGTGTACAGGCTATTACAGATCCAGATAGAGCATGGGTTAATGAGTTGCTAAAACAAGATAAATATATCGATATGCTAATCCCAAGGGGAGGAGCTGCTTTGCATAAACTCTGCAAGGAGAACTCTTTTATACCAGTTATCACAGGTGGAATTGGTGTATGCCATATTTACTTGGAAAGTTCTTATATTTTCAATGGAACATTTGATACAGAAAAAATTGCTCAAGCTATAGCATTAATTGAAAATGCCAAATGCCAAAGGCCAAGTGCGTGTAATAGCCTAGAAACGCTATTAATCGATGCAGAGATTGCTGAAGCATTCATTCCTTTGTTATATGATGATTTATTGAATAAAGGGGTTTCTTTTCGTGTCTGCCCTAACTCAATGCAAGTTTTAAATAAAACCAACAGGTTTGATAAAATTCAAGAAGCCAATGATGTTCATTATAGTGAAGAATCTCTTAGTTTGGCGCTTAATATAAAAATGGTTAATAACATGCAAACAGCCATTAAACATATCAGAGAATATGGAACTGCTCACTCTGACGCTATTTTAACTCAGAGTATGCAATTAGCTGACTTATTTGTTGACTCAGTTGATTCTGCTGCAGTTTACGTGAACGCCAGCACTCGATTTACTGATGGCGCACAGTTTGGCTTAGGGGCTGAAGTAGCTGTAAGCACCCAAAAACTGCACGCCCGAGGTCCTATGGGGCTTGAGGCACTTACCACTTATAAGTGGATAGGCCGAGGCGAGAATACTCTAAGACAATAATTTTATAAGAGTAATCACTTTAGTATAATAAATTTGTCATTTATAAGTGTTATAGAGTATCTTTATCTCAATCAATTGTTTTATAAGAGTATGAATGTCCACTCATTTCGAACATTTATACTCAGATGTCATATTGAACTGAATTGGAAAGATCATGAGGCAAGAAAAATTATATATAGAAAAAGAGCTGAGTTGGCTTGCATTTAATGAAAGAGTGCTCCAAGAAGCAGCTGATAAACGCAATCCTATTATTGAAAGGATGCGTTTTTTAGGGATTTATGCCAATAACTTAGATGAATTCTACAAAGTTCGTTTTTCCGATCTTAAAAGACGTGTAGTCATTGCGGAATCACAAGGAACAGGCAAAACACTTAGGCACCTACTAAAAAAAATTCAAGCAAAATCTTTTAAAAGTGATGAACAATTTGACCAAATCTATTCTACCCTGTTAATAGAGCTCGCTCGCCACCATATATTTCTCGTCAATGAACATCAATTAGGTGAAACGCAAACCCAGTGGGTAAGAGAATATTTCAACAAAGAAATAAAACAACACGTCATTCCTATTTTAATTAATCAAGATACACGGTTAATTGACTTTTTAAAGGATGAATATACATATCTTGCTGTAGAAATTATTCATGAAAGCACAATTCAATATGCACTGTTAGAAATTCCAACAGATAAAGTGCCAAGGTTTATAAAACTTCCGCCAGAGGCATTAAGTCGTCGAAAAACAATGATTCTAGCAGACAATGTACTTAGATTATGCCTAGAAGATATTTTCAGACCTTTTTTTGATTTTGAAGAAGCCCACGCTTACTCAATGAAAATGACACGCGATGCTGAATACGATTTAGTTACCGAGGTGGAGTCAAGTTTATTAGAAATAATGTCTTCAAGCCTCAAGCAACGCCTAACCGCAGAGCCAGTCAGATTTACCTATCAACGGGAAATGCCGCATGCGATGGTTGAGCTTTTGATGAAAAAACTCGAACTGTCAAATTATGATTCTGTAGTACCAGGAGGTCGATATCACAATTTTAGAGATTTTATTAATTTTCCACAAATGAATAAGCCTCTTTTGCAAAACACCCCGTTGCCTACACTATCAAATAAAAACTTTTCACTATTTCGTAACAAATTTTTAGCCATCAAAAATAGAGATATTCTCCTTTACTATCCCTATTACACATTCGATCATGTATTAAAATTATTGCACCAAGCCGCATTTGATCCTGATGTGTTATCAATTAAAATCAATATTTATAGAGTTGCCAAAGACTCTCAAATATTGAATACCATAATTCATGCTGCATATAATGGAAAAAAAGTCACTGTTGTTGTGGAATTACAGGCTAGATTTGATGAAGCAGCTAATATCAGCTGGGCCAAAAAACTGACTCAGGCAGGCATACACGTACTTTTTTCTGTGCCCGGGTTAAAGATCCATGCCAAACTCTTTCTAATTAGTCGAAAGGAAGGTAATGAAATTGTTCGTTATGCCCATATCGGAACGGGTAATTTCAATGAAAAAACAGCAAAGATTTATACCGATTACGCCTTACTGACCGCTAATCCTGACATCACGAATGAAGTGAGGAGCGTATTCAATTTCATTCAAAATCCTTTTAAACCTGTGACATTTAAACACTTATTAGTCTCGCCACAAAATAGCCGAAAACGCTTGCATCAGCTAATAGATAATGAAATAAAAAATGCACAACTTGGCTTAAATGCAAAAATAACACTTAAAATTAATAATTTGGTAGACAACGATCTGACTGACAAACTCTACCAAGCCTCAAAAGCAGGAGTCAAGGTAGATTTACTTATTCGTGGTATGTGCTCACTTATCCCTGGAATAAAAGGTGTCAGTGATAACATCAGAGCAATAAGTATTGTTGATAGGTTCCTAGAGCATGATAGAGTCTATATTTTCGAAAATGGTGGCGATAAAAAAATATATCTATCATCAGCCGACTGGATGACACGCAATATTGACAATAGAATTGAAGTTGCTGTCCCAATTCTCGATGAACATATTAAAAATAGAGTGCTCATGATCATTAATTTATTATTTAGTGATACAACTAAAGCTAGGGTATTAAATAAAGCATTAGATAATCAATATGTGCATGAACTCCGAAAAGAAACAAAACCAACTACGAAACGCTCTTCTGATAAGGATACTGATCCCTCAGAACTAAATATTCGTGGGCAGGTAGCTGTTTACCACTTTTTAGCCAATGAAGAGCATATTAATGATGTGAAACAGTAGCATTTTATATGTAACTCGCTTTTTATTGTGCTATTGTGTATGCTTTGATGGATTTTTAATGGAGTTTACTGTATGACTGGATTACTCAAAGGCTTAACCCGAAATGCACCTATTACGCTTTCTTTAATGGATAACCCATTTAACAATCTCACGCCTCAACATGTACTACTAACAGGGGGTACCGGTTTTATAGGATCTTTAATCACCTCTCAGTTATTGGCAGCTCATCATAAAGTTACCCTCTTAACTCGCTTCCCTGAAAAAGCCAAGACTCTTTTAGGCCCTAATATTTCGGTGATTAGTCAATTGAATGAATTAGCTTCATTGCCTGATGTGGATTGTGTTATTAATCTGGCAGGAAAACAAATTGTTGGTTTGCCTTGGTCACAAAAGCAAAAAAATAAACTCATTGAAAGTCGACTGAACATTACGACACAATTGGTAAGTTGGTTTAAGCAGTGTCCCCAAAAACCACAACTTGTTATTCAGGCATCTGCAATTGGCTTTTATGGTGTCAGAGATGGCGATGAAATTCTGACAGAAGAAAGTTTAACAGGCCAAGGATTTATGGCTGAACTTTGCCAAATATGGGAAGAAAAGGCTCAACTTTTATCCGATGACAACACTAGGCTTGTGACTTTTCGATTAGGGGTTGTGTTTGGTCAAGGAGGGGCGTTACCTAAATTAGCACTTCCTTTCTATTTTGGTGTTGGTGGAAAATTAGGCGATGGAAAACAAATTCTCAGTTGGGTGCATAGAGAGGATGTAAGCAGAGCTTTTGCTTTTGCTATGACGAATTCAACCGTAAACGGGACATATAATTTGGTTGCACCTGAGACTATCTCACAACAAAACTTTGCATCAACATTAGGAAAATATATCAAACGCCCCTCATTTTTTCCTATGCCAAAATTGGTGCTGACTTCCATGTTAGGAGAAATGGCAGATGTATTTGTTGGTGGCCAAAATGTGTCTAGTGCAAAACTTCAAGCCTCTGGATTTAGTTTCAACCACCCGACAGTTATTGATGGACTACGAGCCACATCAATAATATGTTAAATGCCAAAGCAAAACTATGCATTTATTAGAGATATAAGCAATAGTAACTCAATTGCTTATATCTCTACCCGCCTTTCATCATTTTTTCTCAACTTTATATCACTTAACTAATTCATTTAAATACATTTTAATTTGATCTAAATCAAGCTCTCTCCAAATGTTAAATTATTGAATCAAATTGTTAATTATAATGTTAAGAGAATATGTTGTTTTTGTAGTGATTTAATCTCAAATTGGTAAAAAAAAAGCCTTTAATCGAATATCGCTTTTGTTTTACTCTGATTATCTTACAATTACATTGCAAATATACATAACTGATGATTATGTTCTCTATTTTATTCTAACCTGAATAATTGTTTTTAAAAATCAATCCTTTTCTTACTGACGCTGGAGGTAAAATGATCGACGTTGTAGAACTCTCTCGATTACAGTTTGCGTTAACAGCGATGTACCACTTCTTATTTGTGCCATTGACTTTAGGGTTAAGCTTCTTATTGGCTATAATGGAAACAACGTACGTCCTTACAGGCAAACAAATCTATAAAGATATGACTCGCTTTTGGGGTAAGCTCTTTATGATCAACTTCGCCCTCGGGGTTACCACTGGACTGACAATGGAATTCCAATTTGGTACCAACTGGTCACGCTATTCTCACTATGTAGGAGATATCTTTGGTGCTCCTCTAGCTATTGAAGGCTTAATGGCGTTCTTTTTAGAATCGACTTTTGTGGGTTTATTTATATTTGGCTGGGATAGGCTATCTAAATTACAACATTTAACCGTAACTTGGCTTGTTGCACTCGGCTCAAATCTTTCAGCCCTCTGGATACTGATAGCCAATGGCTGGATGCAGCATCCTGTTGGTTCTGAATTCAACTACCTCACTTATCGTATGGAGATGAGTAGCTTTAGTGAATTGCTATTTAATCCTGTCGCACAAGTCAAATTTGTACATACTGTCGCTGCGGGTTATACAACGGGAGCAATTTTTGTTGTAGCCATTAGTTCTTATTTTATTCTTAAAGGCAGAGACTTTGCATTTGCTAAACGATCTTTTGCCATGGCTTCTACCTTTGGACTTGCTGCTATCCTATCTGTCATCGTATTAGGTGATGAATCAGGATATGAGCTCGGCGATGTGCAAAAAACTAAGCTTGCCGCTATTGAAGCGGAATGGGAAACTCAACCAGCTCCAGCTGCTTTCACCCTATTTGCCATCCCTGATCAAGAAAACATGACTAATCACTTTGCGATTAAGATTCCTTGGGCACTTGGAATAATTGCTACTCGTTCTCTAGATGGGGAAGTTTTAGGGATTAACGACCTTAAAATTTTACATGAAGGCAGAATACGAAATGGGATTATCGCGTATGATGCTTTAACTAAACTTCGCGCGGGCAGCCAAGATCCTACAGTTATGGCTGAATTTGAAAGAACCAAAAATGATTTAGGCTATGGTCTACTTCTAAAACGTTACAACAATGAAATTGTCGGTTCTTCTGAAGAACAAATTGCTCAAGCTACAGAAGACTCAATCCCTCGTGTATTACCTCTTTACTTTTCATTTAGGATCATGGTGTTGAGCGGTATATTGATGTTATTTTTATTTATTACATGTGTGTATACCACATTTTCAAATCAAATCGGTAAAAAACGCTGGGTTCATCACTGGGCTTTATGGAGTTTACCATTGCCTTGGATAGCTGTTGAAACGGGTTGGTTTGTTGCGGAATATGGTCGTCAGCCGTGGGCTGTTGGTGAAATCCTTCCAACACATATTGCTGCTTCAAATCTTACCGTAGGGGACATGATTTTCTCTATGGGACTCATTCTGGCTTTGTATACTGTATTTCTTGTAATAGAAATCTACTTAATGAGAAAATATATTCGCATTGGGCCTAGCTCTCTAAAAACTGGTCGCTACCATTTTGAACAAAGCACTGTTTCTAATTTAGCAAATGCAGATCAAGGAGTCTAATTATGTTTGATTATGAAGTACTTCGGTTTGTCTGGTGGCTACTGATTGGTGTCTTACTGATTGGGTTTGCTATCACTGATGGCTTTGATATGGGCGTTGGCATACTCGTCCCTATTATTGGTAAAACAGATACACAACGTCGCGTGATGATTAATAGTATTGCCCCACATTGGGATGGTAACCAAGTTTGGCTTATCACGGCGGGTGGAGCAATATTTGCCGCTTGGCCAATGGTCTATGCTACTGCATTTTCGGGTTTTTATGTGGCAATGATATTGGTATTAAGTGCCCTATTCTTTCGTCCTATTGGATTTGATTACAGATCAAAACTGGAAAATCCACGCTGGAGAGGATGGTGGGATTTAGGGATATTCACAGGAAGTTTTGTGCCAGCATTAGTCTTTGGGGTTGCATTTGGTAATCTTTTGCAAGGTGTACCGACTAATTTTGATGCCGACGTAAATATATTTTACGACGGTAACTTCTTTGGCTTGCTCAATCCTTTTGCTATACTTGCAGGCGTGGTCAGTCTCATGATGATATCAATGCAAGGTGCAACCTACTTACAGATGCGTACCGTGGATGAATTACATCTAAGAGCGCGTAAAGCATCAATCGTAACTGCGTTGATTACCTCTATCGCTTTTGTAGTTGGTGGTATTTGGATAACCTATGGAATTGATGGCTTTATTTTGAAATCAGCTATTGATACCTCGGCAGATTCTGTAATTTTTGGTAAAGAAGTGGCTACTGAAACTGGTGCGTGGATGAATAACTATAAGAAATATCCTACTTTATGGATTTTTCCAGCCTTAGGAGCTATCTCTCCTTTGCTTGTTATTCTATTTTCAAAGTTAGGTCGTTGTGCTTGGTCATTCATTTTTTCTTCATTAACGCAAGCGGGTGTGATCATGACTTTTGGTATTGCAATGTTCCCATTCATTATGCCTTCAACTGTAAATCCTGAATTCAGTTTAACAATGTGGGATGCAACGTCTAGCCAAATGACCTTACAAATCATGACTATTGTTGCTATTATTTTTGTGCCGATTGTGCTTAGCTATACTGCATGGTGCTATTACAAAATGTTCGGCCGTTTAAATGATCGCTTTATTGAAGATAATAAACATCGTCTATATTAATTATTATGGTCTAGGTTTGAATCTAGACCATACATTAAGGAGAACACTATGTGGTATTTTGCATGGATTTTAGGTACGTTATTAGCCTGCTGTTTATCCATAATCACTGGTCTTGCATTAGAACATTTAGAAAATTCTAAGGAAGAAGAAGAGAAAAAGCAGTAAACCTTTCAATAATGGCTAGCATTATTGCTAGCCATTAGCATCTTATTTATTTCACCCACATCAACAACTGATTTATCTCCCTCTATTAAATAAACAAATAAACAAATAAACAGGCGACTATCTGATCTATCGTAATGAAAATTAATAGTGCATTTCTAGCATATTATTAGGGGGCATTTTGCACTTTTATTTATCAGCTGAAAAAAGAGCTAAGCCCTCAATATCACAAAATTTATAAATTCATTACATTAGGATTAAGTGTTCAGTAAACAAAAATTAATTATTTGTAATTATTGCGTTCAATTCATAGGAAAGTATTGTTATAATCAAGGTGATTTTTATAAACAATCCTATTAAGGATTTAAGCTTCCATTGCTGGATTTAAAAATTTATTGTTTTTCGAGGGAGAAATATCTGGTTTGAGTACAAAACGAAAAATTGTTAAAGCGTACCTCTTACATATCAAACCTTAAGCCTTAAAATTATCCTTACCATCTTTCTAACCATTGATTGACTAAGATCTGTTATTACCCTGATGTACACACAACAACCATAAATAATTAAATAAAGATGTAGTTTTAATAAAGGAACCATTAGATGTTCAATTTAGATGAAATTTTACCAAGTCATTTTGATAACTCATTTACAGGCAAAATAAAGAAAAGTATATTAAGAAAACTTGTAAGAGAAAAAGACTTCCACGAATTTTCTGCCAAGTATCCACATTTAAGAGGAATCGAATGTGTAGAACAAATACTTGATTATTTTGATGTCAGCAGCCAATATGTTGCTGATGATTTAGAAAATATTCCTGTAGAAGGCCCTATCATTATTGTGTCTAATCATCCGATTGGTTCTTTAGATGGCCTTCTGTTATTAAAACTCATATCAAAAGTACGACCAGATATTAAAGTGGTTGCTAATCAATTTCTTTCTTATTTAAAACCTATAAGCAGTTTATTTATCGGTGTGGATAATATCAATCAATCAACTCAGCGCAAACAAATAGAGGCTATGCACCAACAACTCAAAAATAAAGGTTGTTTACTTATCTTTCCGTCAGGTGAAGTATCTCGAGTTAAACCCAAAGGAGTAAGAGATCCTCGCTGGCAAACTGGATTTATTAAGTTAGCCATCAAATACCGAGCTCCCATCATTCCAATTCATGTCCAAGCGAAAAATAGTTTCCTTTTTTATACTGTTTCCTGGCTATATCGTCCCTTATCAACATTAATGTTAGTTAGAGAAATGTTTAAGCAAAGGGGTAAAACCATTACGGTTAAAATTGGGCAAATGATCCCTTTAGAGAATTTTACAGATCAAGGTATGCCGCTGTCTGATTTAGCCAGACGGTTCCGCAAACATGTTTATAGGCTAGCTTCAGGCAGAGCATTACTATTTGCAACCCGTTCACCCATTGCCGCACCTGAAGAGCGAAAGATGCTTAAAAAACATATTGAAGCCCAGCAATCTTTGGGGAAAACACCTGATGGAAAATCCATTTATCTTTATCGACGAGAAGATGAATCAAATAGTATTTTATTACGTGAGCTTGGGCGCTTAAGAGAGATTGCCTTTAGAGCTGTTGGTGAAGGGACTGGATTACGCCGAGATGTAGACATTTATGATGATTACTATTATCAATTAATGTTATGGGATCCTGAAGAATTAGAAATTGTTGGCGCCTACCGCTTAATACCAACCAATGAGATTGTCAAACAAAAGGGGATTGAGTCTTTATATACCCACTCGCTCTTTATTTATAATACACAAATGAACGAATATTTTGAAAAAGGTGTGGAACTTGGCAGAAGCTTCATTCAACCTAAATATTGGGGATTACGTGGCTTAGATTACCTATGGCAAGGAATAGGAGCCTTTTTAGCTGCTTATCCTGAGCACAAATATTTATTAGGGCCGGTGACCATTTCGGGTGCTATGCCAACTAAAGCAAAAGATTTATTAGTGGCTTTTTATCGCCTTTACTTTCAGCATACAATAGAATTAGCTAAATCAAGAGCCCCTTATCCTGAAAGTCAGCCGGAAATTTTGAGTTATTTTTCTGGCGATGATTATACAAATGATTTTGTAACTTTAAAAAGTTTACTTGCAAATATGAACTGTTCTGTACCAACTTTGTATAAGCAATATACTGAATTGTGCGAGTCTGGAGGGGCAAAATTCCTAGATTTTGGTATAGATGCATCTTTTTGCGACAGTATTGATGGTCTCGTTCTCATTGATTTGGACAAAATAAAACCGCAAAAATTTCAGCGTTACATCAGCATTCATCTAAGCCATAATCCCTCTATCAATTAGGATAATTGTTAATAATTTTATAGTAAACCACCATTAAATAAATGGATGTTTACAAATCTGACTAACCAAAATTTTCAGGTGAAGTTTAAATGAATGCCGTTAAATTCGCTAATAACCAAGGAGATCCTTATCTGCAAGAGGTATCCTGAGAACTCAACATAACAAAGAGCTCCTTAGATGCTTGGCTTAGAAATCATAGAGAACAATTAAATCAACTCTCTTCTGATAGTAAATTGGATCAGCTCAATAAAAATTATTAGCTATCGCAGAATCACATGCTTTCTCTGGCGAAGAACTCAGTCAGTGGTGTCGTATGAAAGGTATTTTTGAACATCAATTAAAGTCTTGGAAAAGAGAGTTTATTGAGGATTCTGATAAGAAAAACAGCTGTGTACATACAGCTGTTTTTACAACACAAAAAGAAAAGAAAAAATAAAATGCTACAGGGCATTTTAAAAATGGAAAAAAAGTATCAGCTGAAAGTACTGCATTGCTAGTGCTTTCAAAAAAATTCAATGTGTTGATTTCGGGAAAGTACAATTCACTGAAACTTCAATGCACATAAATTATTAGAATTAATCACTAAGGCTATTTCTTGTGGGGCTAGATATTTTAAATACTGAGAAGTTTTAGGTCTATCTAAGGTGACTTACCTATGTGGCTTACCCATGTATTTTATCTTAGGTGTATAAAGAATAAAGGCCTTAAAGTCAATGTAGATAAGCGATTAATACATTAAGCACCTGTCTTTAACTTATGTTGAGCCTAAAAATAAACTCCCAGAACTGGCGCATAACATGCTTAATAATTATCTAAATTGTGAAGCATATAAGCATATATCACTAATTCAAATACTGTCTATTAGTCAGGATGTGTCCTAGTTTTTTTCAAGAAGATGGGCTTGCTAGTTTTGACAGGCATGCAACAAAAAACCCTAACTGAGTAGGGTTTTCGTTATAACGCGTTGACTCAATCTGAAACTTAAGTACTATTAAAGTTAAGTACTATTAAAGTTAAGTACTATTAAAGTCTCCAACTCTTATAACAATTGATCAACCCATTCGTGGATACGTCATGTGTTACCACTTCTTTATCATCAGCCAGTTCTGGTAAAATTTTATTAGCCAATTGTTTGCCTAATTCAACACCCCACTGATCAAAAGAAAAAATATTTAAGATAACTCCTTGAGTAAATATCTTATGCTCGTACAGCGCGATTAATGCGCCAAGGGACTTAGGAGTAACAGATTTTAGTAATATTGAATTCGTGGGTCGATTTCCTTTAAATACTTTAAATGGAACGATATGTGCAGCATCTTCAATAGGTTTGCCAAGAGAAAGAAACTCTGATTCAACTTGTTCTTTCGTTTTACCAAATGCCAATGCTTCCGTCTGTGCAAAGAAATTTGACAACAATTTTTCATGGTGTGTTGAAAGAGGATTGTGGCTATTAGCTGGAGCAATAAAATCGCAAGGGATCATTTTAGTCCCTTGATGAATTAATTGATAAAATGCATGCTGGCCATTAGTTCCTGGCTCCCCCCAAATAATTGGGCCAGTTTGATAATCAACTTCATCACCATTTCTATCTACAAATTTACCATTCGACTCCATATTACCTTGCTGGAAATAAGCAGAAAAACGATGCATATATTGATCGTAAGGCAAAATAGCTTCCGTTTCGCAGCCATAAAAATTATTATACCATATTCCTATTAATGCCAAAATAACAGGTAAATTTTCTTCAAATGGTGTTTCTTTAAAATGATTATCCATATCATGAGCACCTTGCAAAAGTGCCTCAAAATTGTCAAAACCTATAGATAAAGCAATAGATAAGCCAATAGCAGACCAAAGAGAATAGCGGCCTCCGACCCAATCCCAAAATTCAAACATATTGTCAGTATCAATACCAAATCGGCTGACTTCTCTACTGTTAGTAGAAAGTGCCACAAAGTGCTTAGCAACAGCAGACTCTTCTTTTGCAAATGAGAGTAGCCAATCTCTTGCACTATGTGCATTTGTCATGGTTTCTTGTGTTGTAAATGTTTTTGAAGCAACTAAAAATAGTGTCGTTTCAGGATTAATTTGCTTTAATACTTCAACAATATGTGTGCCATCGACATTCGAAACAAAATGCATGCTAAGGGGAGTTTTATAGGGTTTTAAGGCCTCAGTAACCATTAAAGGACCTAAATCCGATCCACCTATACCAATATTAACCACATCAGTGATACTTTTACCTGTATATCCCTGCCACTCACCCGATAACACTCGAGTGGTAAACGCCTTCATTTTAGCTAAAACGGCATTTACTTGGGGCATTACATCTTCGGAATCAACTAAAACAGGTCTATTACTTCTATTTCTTAGGGCGACATGGAGTACACTTCTGTCTTCTGTTTTATTGATTTTTTCTCCGCTAAACATCGCATTTATTGCAGTACTGAGTTCAGTCTCTTGCGCTAATTGTAAAAGTAAGGCAAGTGTTTCATCATTGATCAAATTTTTAGAATAGTCTATCAAGATATCTTCGCCAAAAACTTTAGAGAATTTTTGGAAGCGAGTTGAGTCATTGGCAAAAAGTTCGTTGAGCGAAGCATATTTCATTGTTGCAAAGTGGGTCGTTAGCGCTTGCCATGCTTTTGTTTTTGTTGGATTAATATTTTGCATAAATTCTCCATAAAATTTGAAAAAACAGATTGAATGTTCAGTAAGGTTATAGCTTCATTCGTTATCTCACTAAATCAACTCATTATAACATTTGGTATATTTTGTATTGATAAGTTACTTTGAAACGTCTTGAAAAGCCATTCATAAGAGCATCAGTCTACTCTTATTTGATTAAAAAGTAATTAGGCTACGCATTAAGAAAGTCAATACTGATTGATGTGAAACAAATGATAGATTAATTAAGTAATTTATTCCGCTTTGTGCAGGATCGTTTTTTCTAGTACTACTATATTTCGTTCATTATATGACAAATTTTCAAACATATGGATCAGCATATAATTTTCACTACTAACAGAAAATTCGAGTTTAGGGCACCCCATAGCACTCAACTTTTTTTCAAGTCGAGTGATTAATGCATTAGCAATACCTCGCCCCCGAAATTCAGGATGAACTGCTAAATGTGATCCTGTGCCTGTTTGTCCATTATAGCCACCTAACAAAGTACCTACGACTTGACCAGAAGCTTCAGCAACTAGAAAAAGGGAGATCCCATGAGCTAATTTCAACTCAATGTCTAACTCTAAATCCCCCTCATCACTATTCAAATGGCAGCGTTCCCATAGCGTAATCACACTATCAAAGTCTTCATCTTTGAATGTACGGATAATCATGATCACCTCAGTTTATAAAGAAAGAGTATATCAGTTTATTTCTCTGATTTTTTGCGCTATGAGTTCAATCTCTTTTTGCCACAAAACGGCAAGTTGTCTGACTGATTCTTCATATCCATCTTTTGTAAGTAATGTCTCACTCTTAAAAGCTTGAGTGATTGTCTTGCCTGATTTTGAAGTAATATTAAATCGACCTGACATCACGACCTTACCGTCAAATCTAGGATGAAATTCCAAAACACTGATTTGAACACGATAATCAGCTTGAGAGTTGCCTTGTCTAGTAATAAAAAAACCAGATAAAATTGCATTTAAATCAGTTTCAAAGGCTACGGAAAGTTGTTCTTCTAATGCGCTTGCCCATAGATGATTTTGGGCTAAGGTATAATTGACATCACTGGTTTGAAATGCAATGTTCCTTGAAGCTAATTGAGAAGATAAAATAATAGGTTCTATCCACACAACGGGTAAAGACCTGCCGATTTGATCTGACTGGGCTGATGAAGTAGTTGTATTGAAGGGAAGTTGATAATAATTAGGACCTTCTTGCGCCGATGACCCACAACCAGCCAAAAATGTTACTCCAATAAATACTAAGGTACTTTGGATAAAACGGGTGAGTTTAAACATAGTACATTTCCTCTGTTTATTAGTAAATGGCCTCATGTCGTATGCACATGAGGCGTTTGAAATTATGGCTTAGCGGCTTTTGGTACAGGATCAACCGTTGCTGGAGCTTCGAAAATGAGCGCATTACTTTTTTGGTTTAATGTCTGTAATAAAGGCTGTAATTCTCGCAACGTTTGTTCTAATCTCTGTAGTGTTTGTACCGAAGAGGAGTAACCCTGTGAGCCTGGTTGTAACCCTTCAAGTGTGGTATTTAATTCATGCAATGTTGTCTTCATCACAGCAGGCAATTCTTGAGTGGATTGATTACTCAATAATTGATTAACACTGTGTAATGTATCATTCAATGCCACTAACGTTTCTTTGCTCGTTTCAAGTGTGCCAGTCGCTTCTTGTATGAAATTTTCTACAGGTAGTTTATTTATTTTATCCAAGGTTAACATGACTTTTTGCTGAATTTGAGCAATTCCGCCACTGACTGTCGGTAGAACACGATAATTGGCAAATGTTTGCTTTTCTTGCACTAAAATATCATCTGGATAAAAATCCAAATCAATAAATACCGCCCCAGTCAATAGATTTGCTGCTTTTAGAGAAGCCCTTAATCCCTTGATATTACCCTTTTCATACTGCTCTACGACATTAAATTGTTCACCTAATAGCTCAGTGAAACGTGCAGGTTCAATATGAATTAAGATCGGAATCACCAAATTATCATTCTTCACAATTTGCTCATCGTTAATATTCATAGGCGCTTCAATGACTGTTCCTAAACGAATACCCCTAAATTCAACCGGAGCACCAGGTTCTAAACCCCTAATTGATTCACTGACCAATATAACGTAAGGATCAAATTCTTTAAATTCACGCTCTAAGATATTGGTTCTGTTATTAAATAATCGAAACGAGGTATTATTGGCAACTTTTTGACCAGCAGACCACCCCTTAGGCACGTCAAAACTCACGCCTCCGCTGAATAGGGTGGCTAAAGATGACATTTCAAAACGAATCCCTTGAGCAGAAACATCAACATTTACACCACTATCTTTCCAGAATCTTACATTCTCAGTAATCAGATTATCTAAAGGAGAATTGATAAAAAGCTGATACTTCATTTTTTTAGTTTCATGATTAAAGGCACTTGTTTCCACAGTACCGACTTGATACCCTCTGAATAATACAGGATCACCCGCTGCTAATTGACCATACTCATCACTTTCTAAAAATATACGCAGTCCTTTTGCATCTGGGGCAGCGATAGGTGGCGCATCGAGTAAAGCAAATGTATTATTACTTTCTTTGCTTACCCCAGGTAATAACTCAATATAGGGACCAGATAAAATGGTACCTAAACCCGAGATTCCACTTTTATCAATCTGTGGTCTAACGACCCAAAAAGCACTGTCAGTCCTTAAAAAATCTTCCTTACCATCAGATAAGCGGGCAGTCAGAATCACTTGTGAAAAATCGTCACTGAGCTCAACACTTTCTACGATTCCTACATCCACATTACGTGTTTTAATTCTTGTTTTACCGGCCTCAATTCCTTCAGCCGTTGAAGTCGTCAAAGTCACCTGTGGCCCTAAAGAGCTATAATGCTCATAAATAATCCAAAGGCCTATAAAAACACACAATATAGGAACTATCCACACAGGAGACCAGAAACGTTTAACTGCTTTAACTTCTGCCAGAAACCCCTCACTATTGTTTTCTGAGCCTTCGAGTGAGTCCTTATAATGCTCTTTTACAGGGGGATGCTCACTACCTGCATTTTTGTTAGTTTCAACCTGTTTTGACATTGAATCAGTTTGTTTTGTCATAGTCTTTTATCATAAACCCTATTAAGATTAAAATTATTCATTGAATTGTGTTACAAAAATAGCTTTAGTTCACCTTTGCACGTTTATTTTTTTCCAGCCTATCCCACATCAGTCTAGGATCAAAAAACTGCGAAGCTATCATAGTTACTATCACCACAAAGGCGAAAAAAATGACACCTCTTGCTGGGAATACCGCCATAAGATTACCAAAACTTACCAAACCTACTAAAACAGCAATAACAAAAACATCCACCATAGACCAACGGCCAACAAATTCTACAACTTCATAAACTTGCATCATGCGATGACCATTTAACACTTTTTTAGTTTTTGTGCACCAGCATAGCCAGGCAATTGCAATCATTTTTAAACTAGGGACTAGCACACTGGCAATAAAAATAATTAACGCAATAGGCAATGCCCCTTCATTAATTAATAAAATAACTCCTGCCATGATAGTCGAATCAATACTATTACCAAAAGCAGAAGTATTCATAATCGGCAGTAAATTAGCGGGTAAATATAAAACAATAGATCCTATAAGTAACGCCATTGTGATTTGGATACTTTGCGGTTTACGGACAAAACTATGCGCGTAACATCTTGGACATTCTATAGAAGCGTTTTCTAATATAGCACCACAACAGCCACATGATTTGACTCCTTGGCTAATCCCTGTTTTTCCTGGCTCAAGTAACCGTATTTTTGGTTGTGATTCAACCAAATCCCAAAGCCATTTCTTATCAGCATATTGAAAAGCTCTCACATGAAGAACACAATACGCGCAAAAAGCGATAAAACTTGGCCCTACCCCTACTTGCCCATAGCTAATTAATTTAACAAAACTAACCAAGACTCCAACAAGAAAAATTTCAACCATACACCAGTGTTTCAATCGAATTAACCAGCGCACTAAAAATATCTTCACTGCTTTCGGTAAATTGGCTCTGCTACTGATACAAAAGAGCGCAAACATACAAAATGCGGGTAAAATTTGCACAAACACCATAAACAGAAAAGCTAACAAATCATATCGTTGCTCAACCATAATATCTAAGATAGAAACAAGCGAAATATCACTGCTTAAACCAGCTACATTTAAGGTAACAAAAGAGAATAAATTAGACAATACCAGCATAAAAAGTGCTGCAAGACTATAGGTTGAGGCTCGCTTAAAAGGTTCACTCCACAGAGTACTTAGCGTAGTTTCACAGCGTGGACACTGTGCTTTTTGATTTGCATTCAAAGAGGGCATATCAACCACAAGATCGCAATGTGGGCATAGTGCTTGGTGTTTTGACTTCGGCAAAAGTTTAGCCATAGAACTGTCTTTTAAATTCTTAACAAAATGAGCCATTCGTATTCCATCATAAGTGTTTTAGGCATTTATCACTCAATGCTTAGCAGTTCATTTTAGTAGGTTCAAATTATTCTAGAAAATGATCAAATGTTTAAACAATTAACTAAACCATCCAGAAACGGTTAAGACAATGAAGTCCCATAATCGACTGAAAAAACCACCTTGTTCAACGGCCTTTAATACCACAAGCGGTTTTTCAGCAATAACAGTTTCCCCTATCTTAAATACAACTTTCCCTACTTCCTGTCCTTGATTTAATGGAGCTTCTAAGACTGTCTGTGAAAGGGTTTGTGTTGCTCTTAATTGATTTGCTTGGCCTCTTGGGAAAGTAAGAACTGCATCTTCACTTAATCCTAACTCAACTTCATTTTGAGCACCATACCAAATAGGTTGCTTAGATAAAACAGTGCCTGCTTTTGCTAGTGTACGTGTTTCAAATGCTCTAAAGCCAAAGCTGAGTAGTTTTTCAGATTCACTAAAACGTTTTTTATCACTTTCGGTTCCTAAAACAACCGCAATAAGGCGCATTCCTGTGTCATCATACGCAGAACTGACAAGATTATAACCAGCACCGCTGGTATGACCTGTTTTTAGTCCATCAACTTTAAGTGTATCGCTCCAAAGTAATCGATTGCGATTCATTTGCTTAATTTTACCGTAAGTAAATTCTTTAATGCTGTTAAGCTTATATTCTTCTGGTAAATCTTTAATAAGCGCTTTAGAGAGAAGTGCCATGTCGCGTGCAGTACTGAACTGACCATCCATATCTAACCCGTGGACAGTTTTAAAATGGGTATTAACCAGTCCCATTTGTACACTATATTCATTCATCAACTGAATGAATTTTTCTTGTGAACCAGAGACATGCTCAGCTAAAGCTATAGCAGCATCATTTCCAGATTGGACCACTAAACCTAAATTTAGATCTAAAACTGATACACGTTGATTGGGCTCTAAAAACATTAAAGAGGAACCTTTCAGTTCCGGATTTCCTTGAACCCACGCATTTTTACTTACAGTGACAATATCTTCGTTAGCAATTTGGCCTTTTGCTAGAAATTGACCTACAACATAACTCGTCATAATTTTGGTCAAGCTTGCTGGCGCCAGTTTCATATCGGCATTATATTCCGCTAAGACTTGACCATTGGAGGCATCCATTAAAATATAGGCTTTTGCTTCAATAACAGGCACTTCGATAGGAGCACTAGAGGTCTGAGCTATTGATTGCAAATTTAAATTAGTTTCATTAGTTGTTTGTGCAAGTGACTGACTACTATAGATAATAATGACACTCAAACAACAGACAAAAAATAAAGGCCAAAAACCTTTTGTTATATTAAATAGCGTGTTTTGTTTGCCTTGCTTTGTAATTTTCATACCTATCCTGTTTACCTTATTACCTAATTTTGCTAAAAAATTTTTTATATCTTTTCAAGCGAATCTAAATAACTGATGTTACGTAATATTCACATACAGTAAAACACAAAACCACCACGGAAATTCTGTTTTTTGCTCGCTCTTAGAAACTTATCTGCTGATCTATTCACTATTTGATGTTGTTTGAGTTTATCTATGCCCTCAAAAAATCTTGCTCACTCATTCATCTAAAGAGTAATAATACCTTGAAACGCAGTTAAAAATTAACATTTTATTGTAAAGAAACTTAGAGATACAAACAAGCTTTATCCTCTCGATGTAAACACTTTTTATTTTCAGTCTAAGTTTTTGGGATAATGTAACCATCTGAACCTCTTCAAGAGAGATTCCCTTAATGCGTAATAGCCCCTTAAGCTATTGATATAAAATTTACTTACTCTTTTATTCTAACGCTGTTCCAAAGGATTTAGCTTTTTCATAAGCTGCTAGCGTTTGCTCTCTCATGCGTTTATGTTCCACTATGGGTTTAGGATAATTAAGGCCAAAGGGCGCATTTTTTGCAAAAGGTTCATGGATAGTGGAAGAAGAGAGTTTTGCTAATTCTGGAACATATTTACGAATAAAATGTCCCTCTTCATCAAACTTTTCACTTTGCGAGGTAGGATTAAAAATTCTAAAATAGGGCGCCGCATCACATCCTGTTGAGGCTGCCCACTGCCATCCCCCATTATTTGCTGCAAGATCACCATCGACTAGTTTAGACATAAAATAGGATTCACCTAAGCGCCAATCAATCAGTAAGTCTTTAACCAAAAAACTGGCTACAACCATTCTTAATCTATTATGCATCCAGCCAGTTTGGTTTAGTTGACGCATAGCTGCATCTACAATAGGATAACCGGTCTTTCCCTCTTTCCATGCATCAAATAAACTCATATCATTACGCCATTCAATATTTTTGGTCCACTCAATCATCGGTTGATGCTTACATAAAAATGGAAAAGCCACAATCAAGTGTTTATAAAACTCTCGCCAGATGAGTTCATTGAGCCAACAGAACGCCCCCGATTTAGGCTCATTAAAAACGTTTGGATGCACCATCATTAAACGTCTTACACATTGCCTTGGGGACAATAAGCCATGCACTAAATAGGCGGACAGTCGGCTGGTTTTATCCTGGTACGGAAAATTCCTCACTTCATCATACTTAGCGGCGTGCTCAGTACAAAAAACGCGTAAACTGTTGATTGCTTCTGTTTCAGAAACTTTAGGTAGATTTTCTAGTATCGATTGGCAGGTGTTTTTCTCATAATATTGTACTAGATCCTTACAAGAAATAACTAAAGATTCAAATTGTCCATCTAAAACAAAAACGTTTTCAGCTTTTTTATCTGGTGCCTTAGATACCCTAAGATGCTGTTCAGTGAGTACTTTCAAAAATGCATTACGAAAAGGAGTAAAAACCTTATACATTTCACCTTGTTGGGTAAGCACTTTCATTGGAGGGACTAATACACTGTCATCAAAATCAGCTATGTAAGCCAAACAATCTATTTCGTTGATCCATTGATGGACTTCTTTATCTCGCGCAAGTTCATTAACTTCATATTGTTTATTAAAAAAAAGGGCATGGACATGATGCATTTGAACAAATGAATTGAGCAATTTTAAAGACGCCTTAAAATCGGTACTCTCTAATACATAAAAAGGAATATTAAGTTCCCTTAACTCTGCGTCTAATGATTGAAGCTGTCTAGCAACAAAAGCTCTTGCTCCCATTGATGTTTCATGTTTATCCCATTGCGCTTCAGTATGAATATAAATTGCCACTGTTTGGGCATCTTTATCCTCTACAGCAGCTGTCAATGCTTGATTATCAATCAGCCTTAAATCTTGCCTAAACCACATTAAATGAATTTTTTTCATGATCATTACCTTGTAAAATATGCAATAAGGCGCTAACAGGATGAAGTAGCTCTTGGCTAGAAAACCTTTTAGCCTGACTCCTACATGAAAACCCAGTAGCCAAAACTTTACCTTTTTCTTTTTTATCCAATTTTTCTTGCCAAGACATGACAAAAAGGGCTTTGCTTTCTTCTACATGCTCAACTTCATGACCATAAGTACCAGCCATACCACAGCAACCTACGTTTTCACTGAGTAAAGATTGATTAAATAACGCAAAAATACGTTGCCAATCTGAAAAACTTGAAACAACTTTAGTTCGCTCGGTGCAATGTAAAAAAAGTGTCCATGCCGAACTTTCTTCTTTTAAATTATTTCCTTTCTGTACTGCAGCCATAAGTCTATCAATTTCTTCTTTACGATGTTCAAGACAAGGTAATAACCATTCTTGAATAAGCGAGACCTTAAATTGTATTGTCTCTTTTCCCAAAGTTTTTACATATTCATCTCGATAGCATAGAACTGTTGCCGCATCAACACCAATCATGGGTATATTTAGCTCAGCAATTTCATTTAAGTAATCCGCTGTTTGTTGAACCGTTTTATGAAATTTATTGAGTATGCCTTTGACTTGTTGTGCTTTACCATTTGCTTTAAATGGTAAAATTACTGGTTTAAAGCCTAATATATCCAATAATTGCAGCAGATCCTCTAGGACTTTTGCTTCATAAAACGTAGTGAACGCATCTTGGACTATAAATACATAATCTTTTCGCTCGTTCGAATTTAACTGTTTAATTGCTTCAATCGATTTAAAAGCAGATGGATGCCTTTCAACTCTTTGCTTGAGTGTCGGTATTGCTAATGCAGGTAAATCCTGTAATCCAACTATTTTTTTAATCATGTGCTCAGAAAAACGATTATTAACTACTATGTTAGTTGCTTTAGGCACTTTAGCTAAGAAAGGCACTAAGGTTTCAATATGGGCTAAGACATGATCTTTTATTGGTCTAAGATAACGAGAGTGATACATATGATAAAACTGCGCTTTAAAATCGGGAACATCTATTTTAATAGGACATTCAGTTGCACATGCTTTACATGATAGACAACCATCCATAGCTATTTTAACTTCATGAGAAAAATCATACTCGCCTTTACGTTTTGATAGTGTATTCTTAGTCTTCTCCACAATTTCTCGAAAAAATCGAATTGATGTGACACTTTTATTCATAGTCAAGGCTTCATTGAAATCTTTTGGAGTTACTCCCTTTTCAGTCAATAAACGCAGCCACTCTCGCACAAGCATAGCTCTTCCCTTAGGCGAATGTAAGCGATTCGACGTTACCTTCATAGATGGACACATGACCGCATGTTTATCGTAATTAAAACAGAGTCCATTTCCATTACATGACATAGCCCCAATAAAACTTTCTCTAACCACTACAGGAATCTGGCGATCATAAGCACCTCTTTTCAATGATTTAATTGAAATCAATTCCGCTGTATCACTTTGAATAGGTGTACATATTTTCCCAGGATTTACTCGATTATTCGCATCGAATGCTCCTTTGATGATTCTTAGCGCTTTGTATAGTTCAGGGCCGAAAAATTCAGGGCTATAAGCAGCTCGGTAACCTTTACCATGTTCTCCCCATAAAAGGCCGCCATATTTCTTTGTTAATCTCACAACATCTTCTGTAATGGTGTGTAATAACTCTTCTTGCACAGGATCAATTAAATCTAATGCAGGTCTGACATGAAGTACACCTGCATCAACATGTCCGAACATGCCATAGGTTAATCCATAATTATCTAATAGTGCTCTGAACTCTAATATATAATCAGCCAATGAATCAGGGGGAACACATGTGTCTTCTACAAAAGCAACGGGTTTTTGCGTACCTTTAGTATTACCAAGCAATCCGACGGCTTTTTTGCGCATAGCATATACGCGTTCAATTTCTTCTACTTTATCGCAAAGCCTATACCCAAGCACTCCTTGCCCCATTTGTATTGAGTCATCCAACATCTCACATAACGTTTTTACCTGTTGCTCTATCAAAGCCTCATCATCTGAGGCATATTCCACCATATTCAACCCTTGTATCTTATCTGTATCATCTAGGGCGCTAACAAGATTATTAACAGTTGACCAAACAATATCCTCTTTTGCCAAATTTAAAACACTTGAGTCAATTGTTTCAACAGATAGTGCGTTAGCTTTTAGCATAACGGGAGCTGCTCTTAGTGCAGAATCAAACGAATCATAATTAATATTTATTAATCGTCTATGTTTAGGCAGCGGAGTGATGTTTAATTTTGCCTCAGTAATGAACGCTAAAGAGCCTTCTGAACCTGCAAGAATACGGGTCAGATCGAAACGATTAGTCTTATCATCTAACGCATGCTTTAAATCATATCCTGTTAAAAAACGATTTAGAGGGGGGAATTTTTCAATGATTTGCTCTTTGTAGTCTAAACAGGTCTTTATCACGTGATGATAGATTCGTCCTGTAGGTGTATTTTGTTTAGCTATCTCTTTTGCTATCTCTAAAGGCATTGGAAAGGCTTCTAATAAATCTCCTGATATCAATACCGCATTTAATCCTAATACATGATCGGATGTTTTACCATAAACCAAAGAACCCTGTCCACTGGCATCTGTATTAATCATTCCACCTATTGTCGCTCGGTTACTGGTTGATAGTTCGGGAGAGAAAAAGTACCCCAAAGGTTTTAAAAAAGCATTTAATGCATCTTTTACTACACCCGCTTCAACTCGGATCCAACGCTCTTCAACGTTAACTTCCAAGATATGGTTCATGTGCCTAGACATATCAACCACAATACCGCTGGTAAGTGATTGACCATTAGTACCCGTACCACCGCCTCTTGGGGCAAAGCTGAGTGTTTGATATTCCTCAAGCCCTGCTATTTTAGCCATTAAACTGACATCTGCGGTAGACTTAGGAAAGATAATCGCTTGAGGTAAAGATTGATAAACGCTGTTATCTGTCGCAAGTGTTAATCTATCAGAATAGGTATCAGTGACCTCACCTGTAAATCCTGATGCTTTCAGTCTTTTTAAAAATTCAGTCACTTGTATGTTGTTCGAAGGAGCGCTAGTTAATTTGGGGATCATCTTCTTTATCCTATATTAAACAGTAACTTTGATATTTATTTAATCAAGTCCATCGTATTTTTATACACTTAATTGTAACGCGACTTTTCCATCAAATCGAGAAGGATAAGAGGTTCACGTTTTATCCGATTAACATAAACGTACGTATAGTTAACTATACAACTGATATTAATAAATACCTAACTTTCTGTGAAACGTTCTCAACTTATTCAGATTTAATAAGTCAAATAGTTGGAGAACTTCAACCCTTTGATTGGGCGTTACATAATGTATGTATCAGCTACAAGCATTTCACCAGCTATTCATCTTGATAAGTTGGAATGGACCTTTTACCTAAGCTGTCGTTTCAAAACTTTATTCTACTTGATTCTTCAACTGTGACTTTGCTGGGTAAACGTAAAAAAAAAGCTGCACGAGCAGCTCTTTTAATTTTTCGTTCGCAAATTAGAGTGCGGAGGTATCTAGACCGATATCACCATACTCAATTTCAGCGCCTGCCTTAAGTTTTTTCAATAAACTTTCAGAAAACTGTCTTGCCTTTAAATTATTAAGGCGTGCTTCGAAATCTTTATACTCTTCTTCAGAAGGTGTTGGGTATTCAATATCATCAAATGCGACAATGACTCTTTCACCATTTTGCTTAGTTATTGATTGATAAGTTGACTCACCCTCTTTCGGTAAGGGTAGTGCAAAAATAGCTTTAAGATACTCAACATCTTGACGATATTCTGGTTTATCAGAATCAGCGGTGATAACTTCTTGATTTTTAAATTCAGTTTTCAGGGCATTCAATGCACCCTCTTTCTTGTTTTCAAGGTCAGTTATTGCTTGTGCCGTCAATGTATTTAACTCATCTTCAGATTTCTTAAGTTTCAAATCAGCAGTTACTTGCTCTTTGATTTCATCAAATTTTTGTAACGTTTTTTCTCTGTGCTCATCAATACGAAGTACAACCACTTTATCATCTGAAAGTGTTATGAGTTCAGAAAATGCATCGGGTTGACCTGCTTTTTCTATAAAGTCACTATTAAAAGCATCAACAAGAATCGGCTCAAAGTTAAGCGGTTCTGGAATATTTTCTCTATCAAACAACTCTGTTGTCATAATCGTTAAATTAGCAACTTTAACTATTTCATCTAATGATGGGGAATCTCCCGTTAAAATATCACTGACTTTTTGTTGAGCTTCAAAAAATAAGTCCGTTGATTTTTCAGCTTTCATTTGAGTTACAAGGGATTGATACTCTGGGGTACCGACTTCTGGCATTGAATCATCAATATCAACAAGTTTAGCCACAATAAACTGTTCATTAAATGGAATAACAGAGGATAACTGACCTTTTTCTTTTAAATTTTGGGTTTTTAGTTCAGCAAAAGCATCTGGTAGGTCTTGTACACTCATCATACCTAATTCACCACCACTTGCTTTGGTACCAATATCTAATGAACGTTCTTTGGCTAAGGTAGCAAAGTCTGCCCCAGCGTTTAATTCTTCAAGGATTTTTTCCGCATCTGCTTTTGAAGCAACCTGGATAATTGCGAAATTCTTATCCGCTAGAAAACTTTGATAGTAGGTTTTCACTGCTTCTTCATTAGCATCAATTCTATTAAGAAAATCGGTTCTATCGATCATCACGTAGCTGAGTTTAATAGCTTCAGGTAGAGTATATTTTATTTCATTTTCCTCATAAAACTGCTTTAACTCTTCATCAGTTACAGACTGTTTCTCAGTAAACACTTTTAAATCTATAGGCGCTGTTCTGATGGTGCGTTTTTGTAAGAATAATTTGCCGTAATCATCGATTTCGCTAGGAAGAGTAAATACAGTATTATTTAACTCTTGCAAAATAAGTGGGGTTAACTCTTTTGTACGAATGTACTCAGCAAGTTGATCTCCAGTTAAAAATCTTTCATTCAAGAAAGCTTCGTATTTTTGTGTGTCAAATTGACCTGATTCATTCAAGAACATTGGGTTTTGTGCAATCAACATTTTAATTTGATCGTTAGAAATCGTAACATCCAATGATTTTACAAATTGTTCTATCAGTAATTTATCGATCACTGACTTTAAGACTTCTTCTTTGAGTGTATCAATAGCTTCATTATCCGCATCATCAGGTAATAAATATGAGCGATTTTGGAATAAATCATTAAACTCCTGAAGTGAAACTTCATCTCCGTTGACTTTAACTGCATAAGTAGGTGCTGCCGCTATATAGTAAAAGCCCCCTGAAAGGATAAAAGAGAGAATAATTACGCCAAGCAATATTTTGAATAATATATGCTGAGCAGCACCGCGGATCCTGTCCATCATCATAATTGAAACACTCCATCATTTTTCTCTATTAAATCAATGAGAAAATTACTATGATTATTAAATAAAAAAAGCGCAAACAGTATGCGCTCATAAATAGATAAATAAATTAGTTATAATTATTTATTAACAGATTCTTTTAGCGCTTTACCTGCACGGAAGCCTGGTACTTTGCTTGCAGCGATATCAATTTCTGCGCCTGTTTTAGGATTTCTACCTTTACGTGCAGCTCTTTCACGAACATCGAAGCTACCAAAGCCAACTAAAGTCACTGTGTCACCTTTAGATAAAGCTTCAGTAACACTTGAAGTAAATGCATCAACAGCACGTGCTGCAGCTGCTTTAGATATTTCAGCTTTACCCGCGATAGCTTCAATTAATTCAGACTTATTCATTTTAACCTTCCTTTATCATTTTAATTATTAAAATTTGGTTAAGCGAGCCTAACCGATACGCAAATTTAAAGAATCCATATTTTACTCTGAAACTTGTGTGATTACCTACTATTTATTTTCAGTATTGCTCAATAAATAGACATAAAGACACTTTATAGTGTTTTTGAGCCGTTTCAAAGTACATTATTTCAAAAGTATAAAGCCTAAAAGCAAACATTTCAACTGTTGACAGCCTTTCATTACATAAATTTTATATATTTTTAAGTACTTTGTAAAAATAATAACCTTTCATGTCCATTAATTAGCGTATTTAAATGCTTACTCTTTTTAGAACTGAGCACGTAAACTATTAGCTTAATTGTCAAACTATTCACTAAAATAAGCTGAGTTTTCGATGGGACTATAATACACTAGATTCTCTTTCCCAATCGAAATTAATAACAAAAGTGTGCCTTATCTCATAACCTTATTTGTCGATACTAAACCCGAAAGGCGGATTGACCAGCGCTAAAGACAACACTTCATCGACATGACTCACAGGCTTCACTTCAAGAGAAGACAGAATATTTGCAGGGAGCTCTTCAAGATCTTTAATATTATCTTTAGGTATAATCGCTAGTTTAATCCCCCCACGATGCGCAGCAAGTAATTTCTCTTTTAATCCACCGATTGCGAGCACCTGACCTTGAAGAGTTACTTCTCCTGTCATAGCAACATCTTTTCGAACTGGATTTCCCGTCAACGCAGATACTATAGTTGTACACATAGCTATCCCTGCACTAGGACCATCTTTAGGTGTCGCTCCTTCAGGCACATGAACATGAATGTCTCTTTTTTCATAGAAATCTTCATTGATACCTAATTTGTCAGCTTTTGATCTAACAACAGTCATTGCAGCCTGAATTGATTCCTTCATGACGTCACCAAGGGAACCTGTGAAATTTAGTTTACCTTTACCCACCATGCTAGCCGCTTCAATATTCAATAAATCTCCGCCAACTTCTGTCCAAGCAAGCCCTGTGACTTGGCCAATACGATGATCTTTATCAGCACGTCCATAATCAAAACGCTTGACACCAATATATTCAGAAAGGTTTTTAGCATTCACTTTAATTAAGCTAGGCTCATCAACGCTAATTAATGATTTAACCGCTTTTCTACAGATCTTCGCAAGCTCTCTTTCCAAATTTCGAACACCTGCTTCACGAGTATAATATCTGATGATATCAACGATTGCGCTGTCTTCTATTTTTAATTCCGTTTTTTGCAAGCCATTACGTTCTAGCTGTTTTGGTAAGAGATGCTTTTTAGCTATATTCAGCTTTTCATCTTCGGTATACCCTGATAAACGAATCACTTCCATTCTATCAAGTAGTGGCCCTGGAATATTTAAAGAGTTTGCAGTAGCCACAAACATCACATCAGATAGATCATAATCGACATCGATATAATGATCATTAAATGCATTATTTTGTTCAGGATCTAAAACCTCCAGCATAGCAGATGCAGGATCTCCTCGCATATCTGATGCCATCTTATCAATTTCATCTAATAAAATAAGAGGATTGCTCACTCCAACCTTGGCCATTTTTTGAATTAACTTACCAGGCATTGCACCAATATAGGTCCTTCTATGGCCTCTAATTTCTGCTTCATCGCGAACGCCACCTAATGCAATACGTTGATACTCTCGCCCCGTTGCTTTAGCTATTGATTGACCTAATGAGGTTTTACCTACACCTGGAGGACCTACAAGGCATAGAATAGGCCCTTTTAGCTGCTTCACGCGTGCCTGTACTGCAAGGTATTCTAAAATGCGTTCTTTCACTTTTTCTAAGCCAAAATGATCTTTATTAAGTGTCAATTCAGCTTTTTTTATGTCTGTTTTAATTTTACTTTTATGAGCCCAAGGCAATTGAATCATCCAATCAATATAGGTGCGTAGTACTGTTGCCTCAGGTGAAGAAGATGACATCATTTTTAATTTATTAAGTTCAGCAAGTACTTTTTCTTGAATTGCTTCAGGCATCTGCGCTTTTAATATTTTTTTATTCAATTCCTCTAATTCATCATTTTGAGGATCTAGTTCACCCAATTCTTTTTGTATAGCTTTCATTTGTTCATTGAGATAGTACTCTTTTTGACTCTTTTCCATTTGTGACTTAACACGATTGCGGATTTTTTTCTCCATTTGCAAGACTTCTATTTCTTTAGTCATTTTTTCCATCAAAAAGTCAAAACGTGCCAATAAGTTTCTCATTTCAAGCAAATCTTGCTTTTCTGATAATTTAAATGGCATATGTGCAGTAATAGCATCCGCTAATTTTTCAGCATCCTCAATTTCCTCGAGGTTAGCTAAGACCTCTTTTGGGATTCTCTTACTTAATTTAATATAGCTTTCAAAATGCTCAAGCAATGCATTAACAAGCGCCTTTTTTTCTTTTTTTACTAATGCTTTTGTTTGAAAAAGTTGAATTTCAGCACTCAAGAACTGTACTTCCGCAATAGGATTTTTTTCCAAAATTTCAGCTCTTTCTGTTCCTTCAACTAAAACTTTTACTGTACCGTCAGGTAATTTAAGCATTTGTAATATATTGGCAATTGTTCCTATTTGATATAAATCATCAAAGCTAGGATCGTCTATTGTCGACTCTTTTTGCGCAACAAGTAAAATTTGCTTAGTATTTAACATCGCATATTCTAAGCTATCAATTGATTTTATTCGCCCTACAAATAAAGGAATAACCATATTGGGATAAATCACTACATCACGAAGGGGTAAAACGGGCAATATTGTCGTTTGCTCTTCCGTTTTAATATTCTCAGCCATTTTATTTTCCTCTTAGGCGCTTTTAATACTTTATGTATGCTTTTAAATATTGAGTATCCGCACTCAAATTCAAAAAAAATTTGTTCGTTAATGAGATAGAATATTGGGATTATAAATGAGTTTTCAACTGGTAGGGAGAATTTATCTTTAACTAGACAAATTTGAAGAAAAAAGTCTTTTAAACTAATAGGACGCCTAGTTTATCCGCATAAGCAAATAAACTAGGCGTTTTAAAAATTACTTAGCTGATTGCTTAGTATCAACCGTTGTTAATTTTTTTGTTCCTTTCGCTCTTGTTGATTTTTTTACTGACGGAGCGTTCGTCTCATCTGCTTTTTTTAATGACATGGTAGGCATTTCATTTTCAGTAATCACGCGTTCATCTACATACACATGATTAACCTCTTTTAAGGAAGGTAATTCATACATAGTTTCGAGTAACGCTTTTTCCATCAAAGAGCGTAATCCTCTAGCCCCAGTTTTTCTTTCCAATGCTTTTTTAGCCATTGCGGTAAGCGCTGCATGAGTAAATTCAAGTGTCGCACCTTCATATTCAAATAAAGCTTGATATTGTTTTGTTAACGCATTTTTAGGCTCAGTTAAAATCTGGATAAGTGCCTCTTCATTGAGTTCTTCAAGAACCGCAGTCACAGGTAAACGACCAATAAATTCTGGGATTAATCCAAATTTAATTAGATCTTCAGGTTCTACCTTACTAAATAATTGTGTGTCGACTTGTTTTTCTTTCGCAGTTTTAACTGTCGCAGCAAATCCAATGCTGGTACCCGTGTTAACCCTCATACCCACAATTTTTTCTAAACCAGCAAAAGCACCACCGCATATAAATAGAATCTTAGATGTATCCACCTGGATAAATTCTTGTTGAGGATGCTTGCGTCCCCCTTGAGGTGGCACTGAAGCAATTGTTCCCTCAATTAATTTTAATAATGCTTGCTGTACGCCTTCACCAGAAACATCACGTGTTATAGAGGGATTATCTGATTTACGTGTAATTTTATCTATTTCATCAATATATATGATCCCTCTTTCTGCACGACTTGGATCATAATCACACTTTTGTAGTAGTTTTTGCACAATATTTTCAACATCTTCACCAACATATCCAGCTTCTGTAAGAGTAGTAGCATCAGCCATAGTAAATGGCACATCTAACATTTTAGCCAAAGTTTCAGCGAGTAAAGTTTTACCACTACCAGTGGGTCCTATGAGAAGAATGTTACTTTTGCCTAATTCAATTTGTGACTCACTGTTCATACTATTTCTTAGGCGTTTATAGTGGTTATAAACTGCTACTGATAATACCTTTTTCGCTTGGTCTTGCCCAATCACATAGCTATCAAGATGAGCTCTAATTTCATGGGGAGTCGGCAACGGTTTTGTCGTATCATCATATGACATTTCTTTAATTTCTTGCCCAAGAATGTCAGTACATAATTCAACACATTCATTACAGATATAAACTGAGGGTCCTGCAATTAATTTTTTTACTTCATTTTTACTTTTACCGCAAAATGAGCAAAATAAGGTTTTATTTCCCTCATTGTTATCTTTTTTCTTATCAGTCATGCTCTAACCTCAATAAAGGCAATTAGTTACTCTAATGCGTTTGTTATAAGTTCAATTAATCTATTAACGTAATCATGGCATTTATCCCATAACTAAAAGGTGATAACTATCTATATAGTTTAATGGATTTAAAGTTTATATAGATAAAATAGATGACGTTTCAGATGGGCTTAAAATCCATACTTTTATGATTATATTATGCTGGACGTTGCGTTAATACTGAATCAATAAGACCATAATCCATGGCCTCTTGTGCACTCATAAAATTATCTCTTTCAGTATCTTTTTCAATTTGTTTTACTGATTTTCCAGAATGTTTCGCCATCAAGGTGTTCATTCTTTGCTTTATTTTCAACATTTCTTGTGCGTGAATTTGTACGTCAGTAGCTTGACCTGAATAGCCACCAAGAGGCTGATGAATCATCACTCTTGAATTAGGAAGACAGTGTCTTTTTCCTTTAGCACCAGCAGTTAATAAAAACGCTCCCATAGAACACGCTTGCCCCATACAGATTGTGCTTACATCCGGTTTAATAAATTGCATGGTATCATAAATAGACATACCAGCTGTGATAACGCCACCAGGTGAATTGATATAAAGATAGATATCTTTTTCTGCACTTTCAGACTCTAAAAAAAGTAACTGAGCAACAATAAGATTAGCCATATAATCCTCGACTTGACCAGTCAAAAAGATAATTCTTTCTTTTAATAGACGTGAGTAAATGTCAAATGAACGTTCACCCCTTGGGGTTTGCTCAATAACCATTGGCACAAGTGCCATTTGTTCAGCGAGAGAATGTGTATTATTCAGCATCTTATTTTCCTTAAACATGACAAAAAGTGAGTGTTTGAATTAATTATATTAAAACGAAGATAATACTCATTCTAATATAATTAAGCCAATAAAATAAAATTAAATTCTTTTCATTAAAATATAGTCAACTTAATCAGAAGTAATGCGCAAAAAAGCCCGCAAATAATGCGGGCAATTGTCTGTTGAAAAATATTAAATTACATACCCATCGACGGGTTTTGTTTTAGCAATTCAGCAAAAGAAGACTTAACTTCCGTTACTTTCGCTTTTCCTTCAATGGTATCGACTGCTTGTTGCTCAAGAGCTACATTACGAATAGAGTTCATTAAGTTTTTATCTTTATTATAATGTTTTACCACTTCGGCTGGATTTTCGTAAGCAGAAGCAATTTCTTCAATCATTGTTTTAACTAATTCTTCATCAACTTTTAATTCAAAATGACTGATTGCTTCTGATAACAGTAAACCAATGCTTGATCTTCTTTTTGCTTCTTCTTCAAAAAGCGCATCAGGAAGATTAGAAGGATCCATCTTATTTGCATTACCAAAACGCGCTAAGGCCTGTTTTTTAAGATTATCTATTTCTCTTTTTACAACAGCATTAGGTACAGTTACTTTATGGTTTGCTAAAAGCCCATCAAAAATTTGTGCTTTGACATTATTTTTGATGACTGCTTTTAATTCACGAATCATATTTTTCTTAACTTCAGCTCTTAATGATTCAAGAGTGCCATCCTTAACACCAAAACGCTTAATGAAAGAAGCGCTGAATTCTGGAAGTTCACGCTCTTCAACTTTGGTTAGCGTTGTTTTGAAGATTGCTGCTTTACCTTTTAAGTTTTCGGATTGGTAATCTTCAGGGAATGTCACATTAATATCAAAGCTCTCGCCTGCTTTACGTCCCACGATAGCATCTTCAAATCCAGGGATCATACGATTTTCATTCATAACAAGAACAAAATCTTTAGCTTCTCCGCCTTCAAATACTTCACCATCAACTTGACCCACAAAATCAATAGTTACTCTTGCTTCTTTTGACGCAACGGCTTCAGATACAACCCAAGTAGCTTGTTGCTTACGTAATGTATTTAGCATTTCATCAACATCACTTTCTTCAACTTCAGCAACTTTTTTTTCTATTTCGATTTTATCTAAATCTTGTAATTTTATTTCCGGGAATATTTCATATTCCACTTCAAAATTTATATCAGAATTAGGTTCAAACTGATGTACGTTAAATGTTGGGTCACTCGCAGGCATGATTTTTTCATTTGATAAATAGTCAAAATAAGTTCTTTGCAGTAACCCACCAATCACATCTTGCATAATTGAAGCACCAAAACGTTGCTCAACAATATTTAAAGGGACTTTACCCTTACGAAATCCGTCAACACGAACAGTTTTAGATGCTCTAATTAATTCAGATTGCATTGCTTTAGCAAAAGCATCAGCGGTAATGGTTAATGTCGCCTTACGAACTAATTCACTAGAAACCTTTTCGTTTTCAGTAGCAACTGCAGGTGTATTTTCATCAGCAACTGACATGGTCATTCCTCAAAAATTTTTAATTAATTTAAAATCAATATCCTACCAAAAGCCATTCAGGTAAGATACACAGTGTATCAAATTACTGGCCATTAAATACGCCAGTATCCATTCAAAATTTAGAATCAAGGCACAGAAGTATAGCGATTTACACGCAATTAGTCGAGAATGAATTTTCTTTTCATAAATGAAATTCATGGAGTTCGGCTAAAAAAATTTATCAATTAATGAATTTTACGTGCTAACTGGCCTTAATTGTCTATTTAATACATAACTTATTTGCTTATTTTTTTATACTTCATGCGCTTAGGTTCTAATGCATCTGCGCCCAAAGTGCGTTTTTTGTACTCTTCATATTCAGTAAAGTTTCCTTCAAAGAATTCAACTTTCCCTTCATCTTGATAATCGATAATGTGTGTAGCCACCCTATCAAGGAACCAACGGTCATGTGAAATGACCATTGCACACCCTGGGAATTCAAGCAGAGCATTCTCAAGAGCACGAAGTGTTTCAACATCTAAATCATTCGTTGGTTCATCAAGAAGCAATAGATTACCGCCGACTTGAAGTAATTTAGCAAGATGCAGTCGCCCTCTTTCACCACCAGACAATTCACCAACCCTTTTACCTTGATCAACCCCTTTAAAATTAAAGCGTCCAACATAGGCACGGCTTGGGATCTCAAACTGACCTATTTTCATGATGTCCAATCCACCAGAAACTTCTTCCCAAACCGTTTTTTTGCCATCCATATCGTCTCTAAATTGATCAACAGAGGCGACTACAACCGTTTCTCCAAGATCAATAGAGCCACTATCTGGTTGCTCTTGTTGCGTAATCATTCTAAATAGTGTGGATTTACCCGCACCATTAGGACCTATTATCCCTACAATAGCCCCTTTAGGTATAGAAAAACTTAAATTTTCTATCAAGACCTTGTCACCATAGGACTTATTTAATCCATTTACTTCAAGTACTTTATCACCCAGTCTAGGTCCAGGTGGAATAAACAATTCGCTCGTTTCATTACGTTTTTGATATTCAATACTGTTTAATTCTTCAAAACGAGCTAAACGCGCTTTACCCTTAGATTGACGCCCCTTAGCTCCTTGCCTTACCCACTCGAGTTCTTTTTCAACTGATTTTCGATGTGCAGCTTCTGCTGAAGCTTCTTGCGCTAAGCGTTGATCTTTTTGTTCAAGCCAAGAAGAGTAGTTGCCTTCCCAAGGAATCCCCTCCCCTCTATCTAACTCTAAAATCCAACCTGCCACATTATCTAAGAAGTATCTATCATGGGTAATTGCCACAACTGTACCTTCAAAGTCATGTAAAAAACGTTCAAGCCATGCAACTGATTCAGCATCTAAATGGTTGGTAGGCTCATCAAGAAGTAACATATCCGGTTTTTCAAGCAATAGACGACACAGCGCCACTCGGCGACGTTCCCCACCAGATAAATTACCGATTTTCGCATCCCAAGAAGGTAATCTTAACGCATCAGCTGCTCTCTCTAACTGCGCCTCAATATTGTGTCCATCTTGTGCTTGTATGATGGCTTCTAATCCTTCTTGCTCTTTAGCTAACTTATCAAAGTCAGCATCAGGATCAGCATAAAGTGCATAGACTTCATCTAAACGTTTAATCGCATTCACTACCTCAGATAAAGCCTCTTCCACTGATTCTCTAACTGTATGTTCTGGATTTAATTGTGGTTCTTGCGGCAAGTAGCCTATTTTTAAGCCTGGTTGAGGTCGAGCTTCTCCTTCAAAATCTTTATCAACACCCGCCATAATACGTAAAAGTGTAGACTTACCTGCACCATTTAACCCAAGCACACCAATTTTAGCACCAGGAAAAAAACTTAATGATATATTCTTAAGAATATGCTTTTTAGGTGGGACAACTTTTCCCAGTCGATGCATTGTAAAAACAAATTGTGACATTTAAACCTCTCTGTAAGATACTAATATAATTCCTATTTATTACAATTACCGATTACTTTCGTTTTTAGAGATCAATAATTAACAAAAAATATGTCAAGTCTACCTTTTAGCGTAAAAATGTAAAGTGATTTAATCCATTTACTTTTTTTCCTTTATCTTGTGTATATGTTTAGCCAATAGTTACTTAGAAAAAAAAGTAAAAAATCAAAACGGAATGTTTTAAGACGACTCGAAAACCAACTTAACAACAAAATCCACTCCAATAGCCTGTTTAGTTTTTAAATTTGAATTTTAATTCTAGTTTTAATGTTTGATGGGTTCTCTTAAAATTCTTTTCTTCACCTCTTCATACAACAATTGGGTGGCCGGTAAATCTAAACACATAAGGGCGGATTTTTTTAAGATATATCCTGATATTTCCTCAATTTCCAATCGTCTAGAGGCCAGGAAATCTTGAAGCATTGAGGATTGATTGTACTGAGTTTTTTGAATAACATCCATAAGTTTGAAGTATAATTCATCTCGACTTAAATTTTGGCTTATTGCATTACTAGAATGCAGGGCTGAGTGAAATAGCAAAATTTCATCAATCAGCAAATTCAACTCATTTATATGGTCAAGTAAACCACCATTTAAACATTGATATTTTACAGTTAATGGATTTATCAAAGCATTAATATACAATTTTTCCAATTGATAATAAGAAATTTCATGCACTCTATGGATTAATGATATCTCACCATTCTCTAGAAAAAGAGACTCGAACATGGTAAGAGCTTCATTCTCAGTATGCCTTCGCTCTTTTTTGTTCAACTCAGTAAAACTCATACAGCTTTTGCTTTGTATTGAAGAAGTAAATATTTTTCCATAATATGACATACCCTTTGATACAAAGTGCGTTCCTAAAGAGTCAGTATACGCAGCCATCGTTGTTATGACTTGATAGAATTGATGTTTCCTATGTGGCAATCGCGCTTCGATTTGCTCTTTTATGCCCATGCCATTATTGATTAAAATAATCGGGACATCACAAGGTAGGATTTTATCAAACTGTTCTAAGATCTCGATAATTGAAAAAGCTTTGACGGTAAGCAAGATAAGATCGCTTTGTGATAACATTTCAAAATCATTACATGCGACATTCAGCTTATGGCTCACGCCATCAGTATCATTTAAAAGATATTCACAATTCATTTTCGTATGGTGGCGAACAATAGCTTGAATAGACAAATTCCTACTGTTCGCTTTAAATACTATTACTTTTCCTAAAGCTCCTAATCCTATAAGTGTGATTGTTTGTTTGGGCGCATGATTCACTCGATTCACTCTTTCAATAACTTATATACAGGTTTCAAATTGATAGGTTTAAAATTCGTAGCTACACGTCAAAAAAACACTATGACCTCTTTTAATACGACAATAATTTTACTTTAAATCTTTAAATTTTTTGTCTATTTCATAATTTGTTGAAATAATATACTTTTCTAAGTTATTGACCCTTTGTTGAGATTGACTGAATTGGGCATTCAACTCTTCAATTCGACTCTTAAAAGGCTTCTTTCCTTGTTGTTGAATTGCCTCAATTGGTTTATCATCCAATAAAAAGACCAAAATAAAATAGACAACCATTGTAATAACAAAAAAACCCATAAAAAGAAATATAACTGCGATGATTCTTATCAGGCTAACAGATACTCCTAAAAATTGAGCAATACCAGCACACACACCACCTACCATACCTTCATTGCTTAGTCGATATAATTTCTTATTCATTAGACATTTCTCCAATTAGGTAATTGCGTGTCAAGTACAGTTTCCAATCTAAAAATATGTTGTTCTAAATAATTCAGCTCCTCTGCCACTTTGTCAATCACTGTTGAAGCTAAATTGTCAGAGCGATTCATTTTTATTTCATGCACAGCTATCTTAGGTATAGATAATGAAGGAAAATCTGTAGTTAAAATAGTTTGTAATGACTCAACTCTTGCTACCATTCTTCTTCGATGTTCTTCAAGCATAACAAGCTCTTGCCAATTATCATCTGTCATATAATTCACAGCTTTTTTCTTGCCTTTAAATAAGCTGAGTGTAAGCAACAAAATAATAATCAAAAGCAATATTGGTAATAAGATAATCAAAAAAATTATGTTAAATAACATAGAGGCCCCTAACCTAAAAATTCACTACGTAATTTGATAACCAGACGTCACAATTAATTAACGTCTGGTCTTATCACTTTATTGACTAAATGGAATTACTCACTTTTTTGCAATTTTTCTTTCAATTTAGCTAACTCATTTTCAATTTCTGCTCCCGCCTTCAATTCAGCAAATTGCTGATTGATGTCTTTTGTTTTACCAAAATTAAGCGCTTCATATTCAGCATTCATACCATCAATTCTTCTTTCTAATTGTTCAAATCTTGCCATAGCAGCCTCAGTCTTGCCACTATTTAAATTTTTTCTTGCTTCTAAAGAGTTACCTGCCGCCTCATGTCTCAAAGCTAAGGTTTGCTCGCGATTGCGCGTTTCGACCAATTTTTGTTCTAATGCGGTGATTTCATTCTTCATTTTCTCAATCGCTTCGCTGATATCAGCAAGATCTCTTTTGAGTACATCTATCCACTCCACAACCTTTTGTTTTTCCATCAACGCAAGTCTTGCCAAATCTTCTTTTTGATGATTTAAAGCCAAGATTGCTTTTTCTTCCCAATCAGCCAGCTGCTTTTCACCTTCTTCAATTTTTCTTTGAATTTGTTTCTGCTCTGCTAAACTTTTAGCTGAAGTCGTTCTTATTTCAATTAGAGTATCTTCCATCTCCTGAATCATCAGCTTAAGCATTTTCGCCGGATCTTCTGCTTTATCTAATAATGCAGTGATATTCGAGTTAATTATATCCGTAAAACGTGAAAAAATTCCCATAATATTTACCTCTTTTTCTTTAATTTTAAGTTTAAAATTGTTCTACAAGCGACTTACAATTAAATTAGCGCTTTGATTGAACTTCACTGTCATGACACATATAACTCAATCAAAAATCATGCCAACTTTTAAAGTGAAATATAAATGCATTTATTTTCAATAATTTATTTAACAAAATAATCTACTCACTATTTTTGGGTTCATTTTAAGTGGTTTACTCAAATTTATTTTAACTATCCAAGCACCTAATTGTAGTCAAAAAAAACCAATCCAACCAATAAATGATAAATTAAACTCCAAAATGGTGTAAAAAACCAAATTACTGCTAATTTTAGCTTCTTTTTCATCAGAATCTCAGCTAATATGGAAAAATATTTTGGTGCCTCTGTAAAATAACAAAAATAAATCATAAGGACAGACTATGGAAAAAACAGAACAACTTATCGGTGAAGATAACCAATTTATAGCAATACTAGAACAAGCATCAAGATTGGCAAAAATAAATAAACCTGTGCTGATTTTAGGAGAGAGAGGAACGGGCAAAGAATTAATCGCTCAACGTTTACATTTTCTTTCAAATAGATGGTCAGCTCCTCTTATTACTCTTAATTGTGCTGCGCTAAATGAACAATTGCTAGACTCGGAACTTTTTGGTCATGAAGTAGGAGCTTTCACTGGGGCTCAAAAAAGACATAAGGGAAGGTTTGAGCGTGCTGATAAAGGTTCTTTGTTTCTAGATGAAATTGGCAATGCCCCAAAAATTGTCCAAGAAAAATTATTACGTGTGATTGAATACGGTGAATTAGAACGTGTTGGGGGCAGTCAAGAACTTAAAGTTGATGTAAGGCTCATATGTGCAACAAATGAAGATCTATCCCTCGCTAGCAAAGCAGGAACTTTTAGAGCTGATTTGCTCGATAGATTAGCTTTTGATGTAATTAATCTCCCTCCCCTTAGAGAAAGAGGTAAAGATATTCTATTATTAGCTCAACACTTTGCAGTGTGTATATGTCGAGAGTTAGGTTGGACACATTTCCCCGGATTTTCAGATCATGCGGTAGCACAACTATACGAACATAAATGGCCAGGTAATATTCGTGAACTCAAAAATGCTGTTGAACGTTCTATCTTTAGAACGGATGAAAACAAAGCACCTATTGAAGAACTCATTATTAATCCTTTTAAGACTCAAAAAAATACTCAGCTAGCAACACAATCAAGTTCTTGTGTTCCTTCTAAAGAAGCACAAAAAGACCAAGGAGTGAATAGATTTAAGATGCCTGATTTACCTATAGACTTTAAACAAGCAAGCCAAGAGTTTCAAGTAAGTTTAATTAATTCTGCGTTAGCTCAATCTCTATACCACCAGAAAAAAGCGGCTAGATTACTAGGGTTGACCTATGATCAATTCAGATCGCTAATAAAAAAATATGCTGATTTTATTACTTTAGCAAAGAATTAGTTTTTCTTTGCTGACAACACACTTAATGTCGACTGAAATGACTAATTAATGAATGCATAACTCTACTTAAGATTCACAAAAAAGGGGTATTTTTCATAGCCATAATATACCAAGGGGTCTATAATAATGAAAATAGCAGTTTTAATAGCATATTGTGCTTAATAATCTCTCTCTGATTGAGTGATTCTCTTTGAAGACTCATCAGTTATTTACACAAAAAAGGAGTTAACATGCCATCATTTGATATTGTTTCAGAAGTCGATTTACAAGAAGTACGAAATGGAGTTGAAAACGCATTACGTGAAGTGACCAATCGCTTTGATTTTAGAGGTGTCCATGCAGAAATCGAATTAAATGATAAAAACAAAACCATCAAAATCACTAGCGAATCAGATTTCCAAGTAAGGCAATTAATTGATATTGTAAAAGAAAAATTATTAAAACGAGGCATTGAAAATGGTGCATTAGAATTTCCTGAAGACACCATTCACAGTGGCAAAACATTCAGTATAGAAGCGACTTTAAAACAAGGAATTGAACCCCCTATTGCTAAACAGATAGTTAAAATAATAAAAGAAAGTAAGCTAAAAGTGCAAACTCAAATTCAAGGTGAACAAGTCAGGGTAACAGGGAAAGCAAGAGATGATTTACAAGCGGTTATTGCACTCATGAAAAACTCTGAACTAGAGCAACCCTTTCAGTTCATCAATTTCAGAGATTAGTAGATCTATTGACTTCAAATAAGTAAGTTGATGTCAAAAAAATAGCTTTAATAGTTAATATTTAATATATCCTAAGGCAGGAACTATCATATTCTGCCTTCACTCTGTCTATCAAACTTTTCTTTGTTGCCTATTTTCACTCAGCGTTTCACGCAAGTCCATATCACGTAGTAAGTGATTAAATGTCGGTTCGCTGATCCTATGCTGCAAATGTAACCTATCTAAGAGTTTTCTCTCAGCTTTAATCCCTGCAATATGAAGTTCTGCTTCATAATTTAGTGTTAAAATAGCCAGAGACGTCTTTTCAATTTCTTCATCGGTTAAATTACTTTCTCTTTCATATATCTGTACTAAATTATCAGCAACTTGATTAATCGCCTCCACCGAAGTTTCATCTAAATCTAATTGATTTAATAGTTCTTCTTGACGCAGACGAATTGCATCAATAGCTTCTAGCGAAAGTAGTTGATTGGCATAAATGATCTCTTGGTGAATAGGATCGCTTATGTGCGCTTCAAAATATTTCACCACTGCTGGAAGAACTAAGCTACTGACTATCAAAGAAAGTAATATCACGCCACTGGCCAAAAAAATTAACAACTCTCGATTTGGAAATGGTGCACCGTTACTGGTTAAAAATGGGATAGCCATAATCGCCGCTAGCGTAATAGCTCCTCTTACTCCTGCGAAAGTTGCTGTCAAAAGTACAGGAAGTTGAGGTAATGGAGGTTTAGAAGTAAAATCTTGATTTTTAATCTTATTGGCAAGATAGACCCAAATAAATCTTAAGAACAGCATAGCTATGTAGATAGCCACTACAAAAAACAAGAGCTGCACTACAGAGTTTGTCCCATTTTCAATTTGACTTTCATGAATGGTTTGCATGATATGAGGAAGTTGTAGCCCCATAAGGATAAAAGCTAAGCCGTTTAACACAAATTCCAGCATAATCCAAATGCTATGACTTAATAGTCTTGAAGCCGTAGAGGTTTTAATAACGTTTTGACTATAGGTCATTGTCATTCCTGCACATACTGCCGCTAGCACACCTGATACAGCCATTTCATTGGCAAGCAAATAAGCTAAAAATGGAATAAGCAATAAGACAATCACCTGGATACCTGGCTCATCGTGGCTAAATCGAGCAATTTTATTTTGGATAAAACACATCATCCAGGCAACACTTGCACCAATGAGGATCCCACCAAGTGCGACTAAGAGGAAATCTCCAGTGGCCTCCTTAAAAGAAAAAACACCTGTCACCCCTGCAACTAAAGCAAATTTAAATGCCACTAACCCTGTAGCATCATTTAATAAAGCCTCTCCTTCCAAGACCAATTTTAATTTAGAAGGCAATTTCCCCTGCCCACTGATCGCATTAACTGCAACAACGTCTGTGGGTGATAGAACAGCAGCTAATGCAAACGCCATTGGTAATGATAAAACAGGGATCATCCAATGGATAAAATACCCAACAATTAAAATTGTAAAAAAAACTAATCCAACAGCTAAGGCGAGAATCGGCCGTTTTAAAAAATAAAACTCTTTTTTAGGAAATCGCCATCCGTCGGTAAATAGTAATGGAGGTAAAAATAGAAATAAAAAAACCTCAGGGTTTAAACGTATATTCACATTAAACGGAGGTAAAGCAACCAGAGCCCCTAAGAAAATTTGAAGTATAGGTGCAGGAAGATTAAATGGTAATAATTTAACTAAACTAGAGGATAATGCCACAACAAATAGTAAAATAATTATGGAAAATAAAATATCCATGTCAATCCTTGTCTAAATATAAGCGTTAGCACTCCATAATTAAAAGCACAGTGCATTAGATGTCGCAATCATAACACTTGTTACACCAAAAATCTTACACTTTGTCTTATCTATGGTGAAACTTTATGATGAAAAATTAACGCAAAAGCAGAAAAATAGAAAGTTTAACTTAAAAATCCTTGCATCAAGCATCTTGTCTAATTCAAATGCTTATTTTACTGTCTATCCTCTTAAATGAATTAAATTATATAGTCTATCGCTAAAGCGCCAATTGAGAAAATAGTTGTTTTAAGCAAGTCTGTGCTATAATTAAAACTAAACTTATTTGATTGTTAGGATATCCCATGCAAACATATTTTGCCTCATGTGCAAGAGGCTTTGAAGAAATACTAAAACAAGAATTAACTTCACTTGGCGCTGATGAATGCCAATTAACACAAGGCGGCGTCTATTTTTCCAAAGAAAACAGTAGCCAAACGGAAAACTTAAAACTGGCTTACAGAAGTCTGCTTCATAGCCGCTACGCTTCTAGAATTCTTCTTCCTATCCAGAGTGTTGCTGCATATGATGAAATGACACTTTATATTGGAGTGAAACAAATCGATTGGCCTGCAATTATCGAAGAAGATGCCAGTATCATGGTTAGCTTTACAGGGACTAATGAAGAGATCAGAAATACACAATACGGTGCTCAAAGAGTCAAAGATGCCATTGTTGATAGATATATTCAAGATAAAAAGCTTAGGCCACACGTTGAAAAGCAAGATCCTGACATAAGGATAAATGTTTTTTTAGCCAAAGATAAAGCCCAAATTGCAATTGATTTAAGTACTCACGCACTAAATCAAAGAGGTTATCGTACCCAAACAGGGGCCGCACCTTTAAAAGAAACCCTAGGCGCTGTGATTGTTAAACGATCTGGTTGGGTCAATAGCACCCCTCTTATCGATCCTTTTTGCGGTTCGGGTACCCTATTGATTGAAGCCGCGATGCTTGCGGCGAATATGCCAGCAAGTATATTGCGTTATCGTTTCGGTTTCTATGCATGGAGAGGACACAGAGCGGATATTTGGCAAGAAATAAAAAGCGAAGCTGAATCGATTGCCAAAGAAGGTAAGCAAAAACTTATCGATCATTGTAAAGAACATGGCCCACTTTTTATCGGGTACGATAATGATCCTATCATGATAAGAAACGCTGAAAAAAATGCTGCTGAACTTGATTTACCAGGTGTTTTTCATTTTGCAACACAAGATATCACAGAGCTCTCAAATCCCTTCAATCCCAACAGAACAGGAACACTTATTATGAACCCTCCCTATGGAGAGCGACTTCATAGTGAACCCGAACTTATTGCTTTATACGGGCAGATTGGGCTTAAAGCTAAGCAATATTTTAAAGGTTGGACTCTCTCAGTATTTACTTCTTCAGAAACCTTGCTTGGCAGCTTACAATTACGCTCAAGTAAACAGTTCAAGGCAAAAAATGGACCTTTGGACTGTATCCAAAAAAACTACTCTATCAGTAGTTATAAAGCAGATCACCTAGACAATGTAAATTATTCGGATAACGTTAACAAAAGAGTGCATGATGCAGAGAGCCAACTCGATATTAAAGAACATGGTATTGCAGTTGATTTTGCTAATCGGCTGAAAAAAAATCTTTCTAAATTTGATAAATGGGCTGAAAAAGAAGGGATCGAATGCTATCGAATTTATGATGCCGATCTACCTGAATATAATGTAGCAATTGATAGGTACAGCGACTACGTCGTTTTACAAGAATATGCTCCTCCAAAAACGATCGATGAAAATATCGCAAGGAAACGCCGTTTTGATGCCATCAATACGGCACTTAATGTATTAAAGTTAACACCACAACAATTGATTTTAAAAACTCGTGAACGTCAATCAGGGCAGAAACAATACCATCGCATTGCCAAGAAAGAGAATATGATTGAAGTTCAGGAATATCAAGCCAAATTTTGGGTTAACCTCACCGATTATTTAGATACTGGATTATTTATCGATCACCGACTGGCCAGAAAAAAAATAGGTGAAATGGCTAAAGCAAAAGATTTCCTCAACCTTTTTTGCTACACAGGAAGCGCAAGTGTTTATGCTGCATTAGGGGGAGCGAGAACTACGACAAGTGTTGATTTATCTAATACTTACCTTAATTGGGCTGAAAAAAATTTATTGCTCAACGGTATAAGTGGCAAGCAACACCAATTAGTGCAAGCTGATTGCCTTTACTGGTTGTCAGTGATGCAAGAAGAAAAAACTCAATATGATTTGATTTTTGTCGATCCTCCAACCTTTTCAAATTCTAAACGTATGCATGATACATTTGATGTACAGCGAGACTACTTAACCATCCTTGAAGGTCTTAAAACCCTTCTTCGTCCCTTAGGCACCATTCTGTTTTCGAATAATCGAAGAGGCTTTAAATTAGATATAAAAGCAGTCAATGCTCTTGGATTTGATGCGGTCAATATTTCAGAAAAAACGCTTTCTTTGGATTTTATGCGTAACAAACAAATCCACCAGAGCTGGCTAATTACCCACTTAAATCAATAAGGGCTAATGGCAGTAAAAATTAATGCTTAGAATAATTTGTGAAGTATTTACTTTACTTGATTTTTTAGATATTTATGTGTTTTATTAAATAGGAAATTTTATGTCTTTAATCAGTTTATCCGGGGCGTATTTGTCCTATAGCGATGCCCCTCTCTTAGATAATGCTCAATTGCACATAGAAACGGGTGAGCGTGTATGTATCGTCGGTCGCAATGGTGCAGGTAAATCAACTTTACTCAAAGTGATAGATAAGCATATCAACTTAGACGATGGCAAATTGATCTATGAAAATGACACTGTCATCGCCCGTTTAGAACAAGATCCTCCCCGTCATATTACTGGCACAGTTTTCGAATACATTGCTCAAGGAGTTTCCGAACAAGCGAATATACTCACAGAGTATCACGCAGTTTCTCATGAAGTCGCACATAATCCAAGTGATAAACTAATGGATAGACTTTTTGAGCTCCAAGCCCAATTAGATCATCATAATTTATGGAGCCTAGAATCCAGAATAAATGAAGTCATTGTTGAACTTGGCCTAGATGGAGACGTTGAACTTTCCTCATTGTCTGGCGGATGGATGCGTAAAGCAGCTCTAGGTCGTGCACTTGTGAAAAAACCTAATTTGCTATTACTTGATGAACCTACTAACCACCTAGATATTGCTACGATTGAATGGCTTGAAGGATTTTTAAAACAGTTCAACGGGGCCATCATCTTTATTTCGCATGATCGTGCATTTATTAGAAAAATGGCAACCCGCATTGTCGACTTAGATCGTGGTGTTATCACGAGTTGGCCAGGTGACTATGATAAGTATCTTGAAGGAAAAGAAGAACTGTTAAGAGTAGAAGCTTTACAAAACGCAGAATTTGATAAAAAACTAGCTCAAGAAGAGGTTTGGATACGCCAAGGGATTAAAGCGAGAAGAACTAGAAACGAAGGGCGAGTAAGAGCCCTTAAAGCCCTAAGACAAGAACGTTCCCAACGCCGTGAAGTCCTAGGTAAAGCGAATCTAAACGTTAATGAAGCAACGCGATCGGGTAAAATCGTTTTCGATTTAGAGAATGTTGTATTTGAGAGAGTCGATAATCAAACGGGCGCCTTACGTCGATTTGTAGATAACCTAACGGCCAAAATACTACGGCAAGATAAAATTGGCCTGATTGGTCCAAATGGCTGTGGTAAAACAACGCTAATCAAATTGTTATTAGAAGAATTGAAACCCACCTCAGGTCGTTTACACGTGGGTACAAAATTAGATGTTGCTTATTTTGATCAATATCGTGCAGAGTTAGATCCTGAAAAAACAGTTATGGATAACCTTGCTGAAGGTAAGCAAGAAGTATTAGTAAATGGTAGACCTCGTCACGTACTTGGCTATTTACAAGACTTCCTATTCCCTCCGAAACGAGCTATGACACCAGTTAAAGCTTTATCTGGTGGTGAACGTAATCGTTTATTACTGGCAAAGCTCTTCTTAAAACCAAGCAATTTATTGATACTCGATGAACCAACAAATGATTTAGATGTTGAAACACTTGAACTTCTTGAAGAATTAGTTGATAGCTATCAAGGCACTGTGCTTTTAGTCAGTCATGATAGGGAATTTATTGACAGTTGTGTTAATGAATGTTGGATTTTTGAAGGTAATGGAATTATCAATACCTATGTTGGTGGATATTATGATGCGCATCAACAAAGACTCCAGTCTCACGAAGCGAAATCTCAATTAGCTAAACAAAATGGTGCAATGACATCCTCTTCGGTTTTAGACGATAAAACAAGTAAATTAGAGAACAACTCTTTAGGAAAAACGACTCAAACTGATACGCCTAGTGAGCTAAAACGTAAATTGAGCTATAAAGAGCAAAGAGAATTAGACGCTCTGCCTACTCTCCTTGAAACATTAGAAAATGAGATAACGGAGTTAAATGCTATCATCAGTAGCAATGACTTTTTTACTAAGCCACATCAAGAAACAGAAGGAATATTGAAACAATTAGCAAATAAAGAAGCAGAGTTAGAAAAAGCTTTTAGCCGCTGGGAAGAATTAGACGCTTCATCTTAACTCTTAACTCATGTTGCCTTGGCATTCTATCTGTCTAATCACCCAATAGAATACCTAATTGAGTTAAAGCATCTTTTTTATTGATGCATTTTTACACTTTATGCGATTGCTCATACTAGCTTAACTATTGAATAAAGCTTCAATTAGGTCGCATCATTTTTTTAAGTTAATGTAACGATTTTTGTGTTAACCCACGCAATTAAGTGCGAGAAAAGTCTTAACTAATTTAGATGTCCTATTTTTTAATTCCTTTTATTAATACACCTTTTATTAAGGAAGAAAAAATAGGTAACAATATTGTTGCTCGTATGAATATATCTATATTTACACCAACAAATAACCAGGACACTCATCTGTATTTTTAACTTATTTTAGGTGTACTTATTCATACGATATTAATAGCTCAAGAGGTCTCTTTTGTATTATTATCAACCATCAAATCCCTTTACATCGACAACTGTAATAGAGAAATCAAAATTTATAGCTAGCTTATCTTTTGTTGCTAACGAGAGTGACGCAAAATCTAGTATAGAGCTGATCAAAAAAAATCACGCTAAAGCAAATCACAATTGTTATGCATATATAGTATTAGACAAGAATAATAATCTTGTTATGAATCAATCTGATGATGGGGAGCCTTCTAAAACTGCTGGATTACCGATTCTTGAACAATTGAGACATGCTAATATGCTAAATACTTTAGCAGTGGTAACGAGATATTTTGGGGGAACATTACTAGGTACAGGTGGATTGATAAGGGCCTATTCAGGTGTTATAAAAGATGGACTAACAAAAGTAGAACTCACTCCTGTTGAATTACTTAAAGGATATAAAGTGACTACAGATTATACTTCAGCGAAACATCTTGAATATCTACTAAATAAGCAGCAAACTAAGATTTACGATATAGAGTATCACCATGCAGTAACTTTCGAAATCTATACCAATAACCCGACTTTACTAGAAGTAATAACAAGTATTAATAGAGAGTCTATTATTCAGCCTATTGCTGAAAGATGGATTTAAAATATTAATTTTGGTTCTTTTTTTATATATACTTCTGAGGCTAAAAAATGAAAAAAAATCATATTGCCATTATAGGAGCAGGGCTAACAGGACTTTTGCTAGCCCAAAAACTTAAAAATTTTGCGAATATAACGCTTTTTGAAAAATCCCGCGGTGTCGGCGGTAGATTAGCAACAAGACGAAATACTTCCACTACGTTCGATCATGGTGCACAATACTTTACAGCTAGAAACACTCAATTTAAGGCATGGTTAGCACCTTTAATCAATCAGAATCTAGTGACGCAATGGCATCCGAAATATGCTCTTTTTGATGGATTTAATTTAATCAGCACACAATGGCCCTCCATTGAACCCCGTTATATCGCTACCCCCTCTATGAATACCCTTGCTAAATATTTAGCCTCTGAATACCATATTTTAAACAATGTGCACATTGATAAAATTTATCGCGATACGCAATGGACGCTCAAGGATACTCATCAAAATATATATTCAAATTTTGATTGGATAATTTTAGCGATCCCTTCACATCAAGCACTTCATTTTATTGATAAAAACAGCTTTTTTTACGAAGATCTTGCTAAGATTAAAATGACGCCATGTTTTAGTGCAATGTTGGAATTCAATCATCCATTAGACTCAGCATTTGACTGCGCTCATATCAAAAATCATGATATTGCTTGGCTCGCTCTAAACCATACAAAACCGGGAAGATCTTCTGCTCCAACATTGATAGTCCAATCCTCAGCTAAATATAGTGAGCAATGTATTGATATGAAAAAAGAGGATGTGTTGGAAGATTTAATTCACAAAGTGACTAGTTTTTTGCCCTTTAATTCGGATTCTATTATTCATAAAGATATCCATTTATGGCGATATGCTAATAATCAAGACTTTTCTACAAGCAAACTCCTAGTTGATTGTGATACTAACCTAGCTATTGCAGGAGATTTCTGTTCAGGTGGTAGGGTTGAAGGGGCATTTGATTCTGCAATGAAAACCGCTGATATTATTTTAAATAAGCTGAAATAATTTTTATTGGCTTAGAGTGATGATTAATTTAGGGGCATTAAGCATGGATCTTTTTCATTCAACTTTACCACAACCTAAATCAATTTTTTCGGAGAATCTATGTCTACCCCCTCTATAACTATAGCCAGTGATACTTGCAAAAATAAATTTAACCGTATTCTTATTATTGGTGGACGAGGATCAATAGGAAGTGCCTTAGTGCAACATTACTCTCAATACAAAGGCTCTGAACTATTTACCCTATCTCGTCCTAATTCTACAGCGTTAAAGCCTTCTGTTCATAATAAAAACAAGTCATTAAGCTCATTAACAGAGTTTTATGTGGATTATTTTGATGATCAGTCTATGCAACAAGTAGTCAGTAATATAACTATTTCTGGAAAATTGGATTTAATCATACTAGCAACCGGTTTTTTACAGAATGAAACAATAAAACCTGAAAAATCTATTAATGATCTCTCGTTAAAAAATTTAGAGTATATTTTTGCTGTAAATACATTCTTACCTGCTATGATGATAAGATATTTTTTACCTCATTTAAATCCTAATATTCCAGCCGTATTTGCCGCCTTATCAGCAAGAGTAGGAAGTATAAGTGATAATAGGTTAGGTGGATGGTACAGCTATAGGGCATCAAAGTCAGCACTAAATATGTTGATCAAAACCGCTTCTATTGAACTTAAACGAGTAAATAATAATGGCATCATAGTGGGACTGCATCCAGGTACAGTTAAGTCTCAGTTATCTGAACCTTTTTTAAAAAATCAACCGCAGCATAAAATATTCTCGCCAGATCATAGTGCCCAGTGTTTATCTGAGGTTATCAACCAATTAACACAAAATGAATCAGGTAAATGTATTGACTGGAACGGCTCAGAAATATTCCCATAGGTATATTTCTATCACTGAGAATACTGTGCTAGGGGACTAAAATAGAACTCGCGATATTTTATCGCTCGTGGCTTAGTATAATAGATGAATTTAACATAACAAATCATTCATTTCACTGAGATCATAATTCAAACATATTTCGAGTATTATGACCATCATTAATATATAAAATAAAAGACTCAAAGTTGAGTACAGTCTAATCCAAGCTTGTCGCTGAAAGGAAAATAGGATAAAAGCCAATTACTATTAACTTTAAAAAAATCATCAAAGCACTAGCACATTTTGAAGAAAGCTGAATGGATATTTCATATAAATAGGCTAACTTGCAAGATTTTCAAGTTAGCCTATTGCTACAAGAAGAGTTTTAATTCTCTTGCAGCCAAGTCGCTACATCCTTAGCAAAATATGTCAAAATACCATCCGCACCTGCACGCTTAAAACAGAGTAATGACTCTAATACAACAGATTTTTCATCCAACCACCCCGCAGCAAAAGCGGCTTTGTGCATCGCATACTCTCCTGACACCTGATAGGCAAACGTAGGTACTTTAAATGTCTCTTTGCAGCGTCTAACAACATCAAGATAAGGCATTCCAGGTTTTACCATCACCATATCTGCGCCTTCTTGGATATCAAATGCTATTTCGTGTAATGCTTCATCACTATTAGCAGGATCCATTTGGTACGTTTTTTTATTGCCACCTTTTAAATTACCACTTGAACCAATTGCATCTCTAAAAGGTCCATAATAACTCGAGGCATATTTAGCTGAGTAAGCCATTATTTGTGTATTGACAAAATTCTGCTTTTCCAATTGCTGGCGGATAAGTCCTATTCTACCATCCATCATGTCACTCGGTGCAATAATATCTGCTCCCGCTTGTGCATGGGATAGAGCTTGTCTTATCAGAACCTCATTTGTAATATCATTTACTACATAGCCCGAGTCATCGATAATACCATCTTGTCCGTGGATAGTGTATGGATCAAGGGCCACATCAGTGATTATCCCCAACTCAGGAACTGCACGTTTTATTGCGATTATCGTTCTTTGCACTAATCCTTCACTATTATATGCTTCTTCAGCCATTAAGGATTTTTTGTCCACCTCAATGACTGGAAAAAGTGCTATTGCTGGTATACCTAGTTTAGCAAGTATAATGCATTCGTTAACTAAATTATCAATACTCATACGTGAAATACCAGGCATTGAGGGAATAGGCTCTATGATCCCCTCCCCTTCTTTCACAAAAACAGGATAAATCAAATCATTTACTGTAATTTGATTCTCAGCCATTAATCGACGACTAAAATCATGTGCACGCATACGACGTAATCTGGTTTGAGGGTATTGGCCAATAAGCATATTAAGTCCTTGTTAATTAATTGTGGTAAAACGTATATTTTAATTTAGATAAAAAATTAATTTTTTTGTACGGTGTCCTCGTCAGGATTCGGTTTTTGAACATAAAATCTAGATAAGAATAATGCCAGCTCAAATAAAAGATACATGGGCACAGCAAGTAATGTTTGTGAAAAAATATCCGGTGGCGTCAGTAACATGCCAAGGACAAATGCTCCGACAAAAATATATGGTCTTTTTGCCTTTAAACTTTCCGGAGATACGACACCACTCATACAGAGCAATAAAGTGAAAACGGGAATTTGAAACGCTAATCCAAAAGCAAAAAAAATCGTTAGTACAAACGATAAATACTGATTTATGTCTGGAGACACTAGCACGTCCGCAGGTGCGGAATGCGTAAAAAAAGAAAAGATCACTGGAAAAAGAATAAAATAGGCAAAAAATATACCTAAATAAAACAATATAATACTGGCACAAAGTAATGGCAATAATTTCTTTTTCTCTTTTTTATACAATGCAGGCGCTATAAAGGACCAAAATTGATACAAAATATATGGCATCGCAACGAATAAAGAGACCATAAAAGTGAGTTTAATTGGCGCAAGCCAAGGCGAAGCGACTCCTATGGCTTGTAGGCTCGTATTAGTTGGAAGTTCATTGATAAGAGGTTTTGCTACAAAATGATAGAGATCGTTGGAAAAATAAATGAGGGCAAGAAAGACAACAACAAGCGCTAATAGCGATTTTATCACGCAAGTACGCAATGCATAAAGATGGGAAATAAAATCACTTTCAGAGTGCGTTAGCATATTATGTTAAACCAGTTCCATTCTATTAAATCAGTTGTACAACAGCAAAAATTAGGGATAAGCCGCTTTATCGAAATCAATGCAACATACCTAAATAATGAGTTTAAAGTTTCTAAGGATCATTCTTGATTTTTAGCTGTTGCAATCAAAGAGTTTCTATTTTCCATTTTAACCTTATTTAAAGGAGGCCTTGGAGGATGGCAATTGATGATATTAAGATCTATTTGTTCATAGTATTCAATATCGTCATCTCTTTCTAAATCTTCCTCCTCAATTATTTGCTCAACAAACTGATTTTCTACATGCTGAGTTTTTACATTATGATCTATATTTATCAAAGTACTCTTGTACGTTTGGCCTTGAGGGGATAAAAGGCTAATATGAGCTTGCAATTCTTCAACTGTAGCTCTTAATTCTTCAATTTCCTTTTTAAGTGCTTTGTTATCAGCAGGGTATAGTTGTGATTTTGCCATCTCACCTAATTTTTGAATCTCATCTTGCATTTCATGCATCTTCAGTTCTTGGCTAAGCGTATATTGTACACCTTGACCTAATTCTCTGGCTGTTTTAATCCACTGGCTTATTGTTTTAAACGCAATAGGTAATTTCTCAGGGCCTAACACGACCAGGCCTAATACTAAAATTAATGCGATTTCACTGAAACCAAAATCAAACATATTTCCTCACTAAGACGTCTATTGATAAAAATTTGACTACTGTTAATAAGGCTATTTCAGTTTTTTATCTTTTTTATCGTCTAGTTCATTTACTGAATCTTGAAGAGGCTCCTTTATAGGATTACCTTTGGTTTCTGTGAGGCTGTTGTCGGATTTAGGGCTAGACTCTTCATCTTTTACTGATTTTTTAAACCCTTTGATGGCTTCACCTAAATCACTGCCTAACGATCTTAAACGCTTGGTGCCAAATAATAAGGCAATAATCACAGCAATAATCAAAAGTTGTGGAATGCTAATCATATTTATCTCCTTTACTTAAAAATTACATCATAACAAAACATTATGTTTTTGGGGATGTAATGCTACAGGTTAGTTAACTCGACCTAATCAAGGGGATTATCTAAACCCCATTGATATAATGGGTTTTTCTTCACCCCATGAATTTCAGCTGTGAATGCAGCTGCTTTTTTTAGTGGGAGCTCTTTCATTAATAATTTCAATGTTGCAAGGACTTTTTGATTCAAAAAATCCATGTCATCAGAGGCCGGCGCTTTGAAACCTTCTACTAATACAACAAATTCGCCTCTTTGACGGTTTTCATCGGCAACAATCCATTCGACTAACTGACCTAAAGGTGATCCATATATTGTTTCCCATATTTTAGTCAATTCTCGGGCAATAACCACTCTCCTTTCATCACCAAATACGGCTTTCATATCTAACAGTGTTTCTTTAATTCGATGTGGTGATTCATAAAAAATTAAAGTTCGACTTTCTTCTTGTAAAGATTCAAGTATCGAAATTCTTGCTTTTGACTTAGCGGGTAAAAAGCCCTCATAACAAAATCTATCAGAGGCAATTCCTGCCGCCGATAATGCGGTGATCGCTGCACATGCACCCGGTAGTGGTATCACCTTAATTCCATTCTCATGGCACAGCTTAACAAAGTGATAACCCGGATCGTTAATAAGTGGCGTTCCTGCATCAGAGACTAGTGCAATAGATACCCCAGACTGAAGCTTTTCTATGAGAATAGCTGATTTTTCCTGTTCATTATGATCATGAAGTGAGAACATAGGGGTTTTTATTGCAAATTGCTGTAATAGTTTACCTGTATGACGAGTGTCTTCCGCTGCAATTAAATCAACTTGTTGTAAAGTATTAATAGCACGTTGCGTGATATCACCAAGATTCCCAATGGGAGTAGGTACGATAAATAACTGTCCTAATTGATTATCTTGATTCATCACATCTCCCAGGTATTAATAAATCGTTATTGTTGATTGAATTACTCAGCTTAGTCATTTTAACTCTTAAACTAGGCTTATATAATAACACATTTCATTCCATTTTCTAAAACCGTTTACTAGTACTAAATATTTTATCGCTTGCAATATTCTAGAACAAAGAAAGTGGTCTTTTATCAATTCATTCAATGAATCTATCAATTACTTAAATTAGTAAGTCTCTATTTTTTCCCCTTGGTTTTAAAAAGTTTTTCTCAGTCTTATTTTTATTATCTCTCTAATCGATAGACGAACTTTAGTTTTTTTGTATTTATTTACAAAGTGGATTTTTGTTAAAATGAGATAACAATTTACACTCTCCTTTTAGTTGATTTCTGCTATAATTAAGAAATTAATGTTCTGTTTTACTTCTCATTCAATATATTGGAAAAGAGCCATGTTAAAAAATCATAAAAAAACCCAACTTTGCTTGATTATTGCTTCAAGTCTTTTTTTAGCGAGTTGTCAAACCAATAGACAAAGTCAGTTAGATTCACCATTAGCCACTTCATCCGATTATGAACCATTATTACAACAGGCTTCCGGTTCCGATAAAAACACGATATTGATTTATCAAGCAGCTACGTTAATTCAAGAAAACAATCTTGTTGGAGCTGGCAAAATATTGGATGCAATTCCTACAGGTTTAGGGGATGAAAGTTATGCACTTTTTTCTTTAACTCGTGCAGAGCTGTATGTCAAAGAAGCTAAAATAAATGAAGCGAAAGGTCTAATTAGCCAAATTAATACATCAGTGTTAAATGACAATGGATTATATAGATTAGCAAAGGTCCAAATGCAAGTGACTGAACAAACCCCTTCTGCTGAGCTATTAAGAGCCTTCATAGGGCTTGAAGCCGTAGCACCAAGTCAAGATAAACCTCAACTCATTAATGAAACCTGGCGTGTAGTCGCCAATATCTCCCCTGATGAAATTAAAAGATTCACTCTAAGTGCGAATGAATTTATTTTGCAAGGTTGGTTAGAACTTAGAAATATCTATGATACCTACCGTTACGATAATAATAACACTGCCTTATTTGATGTAGCTGTAGACAATTGGAAAACTCGTAATCCACAACACCCTGCAGTAGAACACTTTCCTAGTCAATTTTTATCGCCAGGCCAATACAGCGCATCAAATATTGCAACGACTAATTACTCACAAAACCAATCAAATGTTAAAGTGGCTCTCGCATTACCTTTTAGTGGACAGTCTCAAGTATCAAGTTTTGCAAATGCTATAAAATTGGGTTTTGAAACAACTGATATTGTCTCAAGTTATCAAGCGACAAATGCAGAAACTTCCTCTATACTCAATGATTTAATCGGGGATAGTGCTAATACTCAAACCATTGTGCCATCGTCTACTCCAGCCCCTATTGCTCTGAATGCATCACTTTTTGATACTCAAGCAAAAGACATTAATTCCATACTTGTCGAAGCAGAAGCTGCAGGTTTAGATACCGTGGTGGGCCCTTTATTAAAAAATCAAGTAGAACAATTAAGTAGTTATCAAGGAAACCTAAAAATATTAGCACTTAATGTACCTGAAACGCTTTCGAGTAATCCGAATATTTGTTATTTCGCGTTATCGCCTGAAGATGAAGCCATTGATGCTGCAGAACGTATGATATCTGATGGTAAGAGTAAACCACTTATTTTAGTGCCTTATGGTAACCTAGGGGACAGAGTAGCAGCTGCATTTAATTCCCGCTGGGAACAAAGAACTGGTTCGAGTGCCATTGTGAGAACAATTCATGAGTTAAATGACCTAAAAGTCATAGGTGCTAATGGTGATGCCCTAGACATAAACGGTCCAATACGTGATGGTGGTGTAGATAGCATTTATGTCATCGCTGAAGCTGAAAAATGGTTGTATATCAAACCTATAATAGATGCGGCAACAGCTGGTAAAAATTCGGTAGGACTTTATGCAAGTTCTAGAAGCCATCAGAACAATAGCGGACCTGATTTTAGATTAGAAATGCAAGGTGTCAAATTCAGTGAGATCCCTCTTCTTGCTAATCCTCAATCCTTAAGTTACCAAACGGCTATGACATTAATGCAAAATGACTATTCTCAAGTAAGATTACTGGCTATGGGTATAGATGCTAATCGTCTCGCTCAGAACTTTGGTGCGCTACAAAGCGGCAATTTTACAATGAGAGGTGATACAGGGCTGATTAGCGTGGCAGAAAACTGTGAAATACAGAGAAAACTGACATGGCTTGAATATGATAAGGGTACAATTATTCCTGCTAGAAATCCTTAAAAAGCACTAGAATCATAGGTACTCTATACTCAATAGAAGTCAAGTTTCAGGTATTGACATGACTTAATTCCCTCCTAATGGGCATTAGAATAATCACTGCACCTGAAACTTGAAGCAACTTCATTATAAATACATTTTTTCTTGCCTATTTGACACTGATAGGATTAGGTAAAAAATTCTTCATCGCACAAAAATGAATTCGCTTTACCAATTACATGTTACGCGCTTGGCTAAAAAATGACAGAACATTCAAGATCACATTAACAAAGCAACAACTATTACTATTGTTGACAAATTTTAATAATTAACAGAAAATAAACGCCATAAGATTTCGTTACATCCATAAAAATTTATCCATACGATCACTTTAACAATGAACTCTACCTCACAATGGCGAATCACTTAACGCTCTCACGTTACTCCCCGAGAAATGTAATTAATGCAGCTGAATTAAAAAAGGGGATTGAGCATCGTTCTATTGCTCGCAAGGATTCACCTAGCATTAAGTCGTGGATGCTTAACCACTTTTATCGTTACATAATAGGAAATTATTCAGAAGCTCATCCTGCGTTGATAGAAGTAATTTCAATCAGTGATGCTCTGCAACTACTCAACAGGAACAAACAAAAAGAAAACACTTGTGATGACCCACCTCAATGGTTAGCAAATGCTTTTTTACAGCAGACTAAGCTCTATTGGATCGATGATGAACACCCCGTATTTATTAATTTAGAGGCAAAATATCTAGAGTTCCTGCACTCAAGATCATACTCTCTAATTGGTACTAAATTAATAAAAATAAATGCATTTCAAGCATTATATTTATATGAACATGAACATAACCTTTTTAAAATCAAAACAAGCAAAGGTCTAGTCACTCACACCCCTGAAGCAGTAAAATGTGTTTTTAGTTCCTCATTAGGTAATTTTGTTGAACTGCTTGCTAAAAATGAACATTTTCGCAAAGAATTAGTATATGAAAGCCAAAACATGCGCCACTGCATTGGCCAATTTGAAAACAGACAACAAATGATAGGTGGTTATGCTGAATACTACGCTTCAAAATGTGAGTGTTCACAAATGAAAATTTTCAGTTTTAGAACAGAAAATAATTTACCTAGAATCACTATCAGCGCTCTGATTTCAAATAATAACCGACTCATCATTCAAGAAGTAAAAGGTAAACAAAACAGACCGCCTGTCGAGAAATATCATGAGATCTTAATTAATTTTTTAAATACCTTAGAGTGCGATAAAACCATGCCTATAGATCTTAATAACATTGGCATCGTTTTTAGTGAAAACCAGTGGAAAAAAATAAGTGAACTCGTCACAACTGAAGAAAAAATAAATATCGCTTGGAAAGTACCAAAACTTGCATTAGAAATAGTTAATCGACCATTGATTGTTGATTGGGCTATAGCGGCAAAAGCTCCACACCTACTTAAACAATTACAAAACAGCGAATATATTAATAACTTTATTCATTATAAGGACTATTAAGAATAAATTGAATTACACTTTATTTCTTTGAGAATGCTCTTATGCTATATGCAATTATTTTGCTAGGAATTTTGCTAATTTTTAACCCTTATAAATCAATTAGATCACAGTTAAGAGTTAAAAAATTAAATCATTATCAGTCACTCGGCTATATAGATTATTATAATGACGAACTACCTGCCAGAGTCGCCTTTGAGCGACTTCTAGGTCATCCTTTTGCTTATCAAAACATTAAAGGAAGATACTATCTTTCTTGTGCTAAATATGGCGAATTTGCCCCCGAAAAAGAGTTGATAAATATTTGGAAACCCACCTTGTTGGCTTATTTAAATATTTCGTATACTCTTAGCAATAGACCGATTGAAGAAATGATCACAGAACGTTTCACCCAAAACTGGTACCGATTAGGCCTGATGGATTGCCATGATGATGACGATATTGCCGCAGCAATAGCTTTTGCGACGGCAAAATTGAGTTTTACCCTGCAACTTTCTTTGCTCCTCAACTTTATTGATAATGGCACACATGGAAAACTAATGGCCCTGAATGCAATAAGAGCAAGAGATTGTTTTGGGTCTTGGCAAGAATACGCTGAAGCCTTATCTAAAGGCAGAATCCAGTATTTAAACAATGGCCATACCGATTACATTGGTAGCAAAATCACTTTGCAGATGGTCAATGAATGGCTCAATGATAAAAAACACCCATGGCATACAATATCATGGCCTCAGCAAGGCAAAGAGCCCATTAAAATGAAATAAATGTTTGCTTTTGTCTTATCACATTCTTAATTAATAATCCTCATATCAACTCATTTTAACTAAGGAAATCTCATGACTTCTATAGATATATTAACTGGCAGCGCTCTTCATTCATGGCTTGATGCCCAATGGGATTTTTTTTCACATCCAAAAGAGACTATTGATGAAGCACAAAGAATACTTTTGCTAAAACGTAGTTTAGAGGAAACCCGTTGTGAACCTGATGATTATCCTTCTTTAAATAAATATTTTAGACTTTGGTACGTTATCAATGAATTTGACATGGCTTTGAATGTTATAGAGACCTATACGAATTCGATTTTAAATAATGTAAACAATAACGATAAAATCTATATATCTATCCAAATATCCCTGTGGAAATTATCTATTTACACAAAAATTAAACACGAAAATTTTCTTATTCAGTGCGATGTTTTAGTTGAAGAACTTTTTGCTTCGCCTGATAAAGGTGCAGTGCTTGAAGACTGGTCAACGTTTTTGAATATCGTGGAATCGGCAAAGCAATGGAATAAATATAGAGAATTACTAAGAAAAAGAATCGCCTTTGAACCTAGGTTCGCTAAGGAAAATGTTAACTATTTGGAAGGCTTGCTATGGATTTATTCTCGTGATTGCTTTGCATTTATATGTGACAATCAAAAAGAAGAAGCCGAAAATTCTGTTAAACGTTTAATAGAAACCCTCCAAGAGGATAAATTTAAAGACAAAGTTACAACCAAGACATGGTTGGAACAAGCCAATTTCCTTGTATCTTTAATGCCTGAATGCATAGATGAAATGATATTTCATATTAAAGCATTGGTTCAAGATGACTGGCCAGATGCAATTAAAAAAGAATTAAATATTAAAATAGCACAAATTAAAGCGGAACAAAAATATGCACAAAATCAACTTGAAGAAGCCATTGAATTTGGTCTTGCTGGTCACTATGAAATTGCGCGACAAGGCCATCATTTTACCACCAAATTAATGGATTGGATAATTGAGCTGGGCAACTACGATAAAGCAGCCAAAATAGCATTAGATGCGATACGATTTAATTTAAAAGATGCGTCAAATCATGCCATTTCACTAGCTTATAAACATCATGAGATGAATCCTTCTTTATATTGGCACCTTATTATTTGTTGGTACAACTGCTTTGCTCTATATAATAAAAATAGACATTCAGACTACATTTTGACTGAAGAAGAACAAAAAATCGCAACCCATCTGCTCAATGAACACTTAGCAAAAGCAAAATCAATCGATGCAAGCCACGTTGATATTCAATCGTTTGAAATATACTTGTTGATACAAAATAAAGCTCAAATTAATGAAGATGAATACCATCAAAAAGTATTAACACTGTGTGAACGTTTTTTTAGAGATCCAAATAACTATCGTTCTAAGGAGCATATTTCTGCATATTACAGGGCTAAAGCCCATTTATTAGGTATAAAAACTGCATTAGAAAGTGAGTTTATGCCAGCAAGTGAAGCATTTGAAAATTTTGACCTAAGCCAATCACTTTTTGTTCGCGAAGAAGAGTGGCAAAAATATTCGGATCATTATGAATCGATTTTAACATTAAAACATAAATTTGAAATATGCGGCTTTGAACAATATCAGAGATTTTATGAAACAGGGATTGGATATTACCGGGATGGTAATATTCATAACTTCTCAATGCTTATCAGAAATATTTGCTGTGAGCTAAGCGAATGTGATAAAAAAACGCCAGAAGAAATTAAAGGCAGAGCTCAAAAAATTTTAGAGCTTTCTCATTTAGCTATTAAGGTATCCCCGTTTGCTGAACATTATTCTGGCATATTTGATGCTTATAACCTACTGCAAGATTTTGAGAAAATGGTAGAGGCAGCTGAAAATTTATGGCAAATAGCTAACACTCATGGATATAGTCGATATACACCTCAAAACATACTCGATTTTTTTGTACCCTACCTAGGACAACAAGGTCGCTTTAGAGAATTAATGATATGGTTAGAAAGGCTTGATCAATGGTATGCCTATCTCTCAGAAGATCAACAAGTAGCACAACAAGAAAGTTATTTTAGTCAGATAATCCATATATTAAGTCAAGTGGCCAGCCAACAACCTGAGGAAACCTCAATTAAACTAGAAAAAGCATTAACTCACAACCCTCCATTTTGGGAAACAAATGGGCGTACTGCACTCAATATATCTTCTATTTATTTTCAGTTACACAATTATGATAAGGCTATAGAATTTGGTAAGCTTGCATTGGCATTGACTACAGAATATGACACAGCTGAGGTAATAAAAAAAGCTGAACGCAATCTAACAATAATGCAGGACACATTAGCAAACCAAAATAAGACTATCTTAAAGCCTTGGTGGAAGTTTTGGTAAAACTTGAAAGTCAAGTAGCTTATACATAGAACTGTCTATACGGCCCTTTTCTAAATTTATTTAATGAATAAAGATAATGGGCGTATCAACTCAATCTCTTTTCATATGATTTTGTGTGATCAATCTCACAAATTCACTATTAAACACCAATTATCTTGTTTTTCTTACTAATATTTCTAAATGTTTAATCGTTAATTCTATATCATACCTCAATGACCATATAATTTAAATTGAAACAAGGATTCAACATGAGTAATCAATCTACTTCACCCCAAATTACTTTTTGGGAATTTTTTCAAAGTCTAGGCAAGACTTTTATGCTACCTGTTGCTCTACTGTCTTTTTGCGGTATTCTACTAGGGATTGGTAGTTCACTGAGCAGTGAGGGAGTCATTGCTCAATTGCCTTGGTTAGGTAACCCTACAGTTAAACTTTTCTTTCAATGGATGGCTTGGATAGGAGATTTCGCTTTTGGCTACTTGCCTGTTATGTTCGCCATCGCCATTCCACTTGGATTAGCAAGGGATAACAAAGGTGTAGCTGCCTTTTCTGGTTTTATTGGTTTTGCTGTATTTAACCTATCCATCAATTTTTATCTAAAACAAGCTGGTATTTTAGAAAGTTTTGATGAATTGGAGTTAAAAAAACAGAACATCAAAGCAATACTTGGAGTCCAAACAATAGATACCGGTATATTAGGGGCAATCATCGTCGGTATCGTGGTCTATTTTTTACATGAAAAATTTCATCGCACTGAATTACCCGATGCGTTTTCATTTTTTGGCGGGGTAAGATTTGTTCCTATCATTACCTTATTGACCATGAATGTTTTGGGCTTAGCAATCCCTTTTATTTGGCCTTTTTTTGCTGCGGCTATCAATGGATTAGGTTCTTTAATTCAAGGTGCTGGTATTTTTGCTCCGTTTTTATTTGGTGCCGGTGAGCGTTTTTTACTCCCTTTTGGTCTACACCATATTCTTGTAACTCTTATCCGTTTTACGGAGGCTGGGGGGACTTTAGAAGTATGTAACAATACCATTAGTGGTGCCTTATTAATTTTCAAAGAAGAGCTGGCATGTTCCGAGGTAACGGAGTTTTCAGTCAGTGCAACTCGATTCTTATCACAAGGTAAAATGCCTGCGTTCTTAGGTGGATTACCTGGAGCAGCTCTTGCGATATACCATTGTGCGAAACCTGCTAATCGCATGAAAATAAAAGGACTCCTCATTTCGGGTGTAATTGCTTGTATGGTAGGTGGAACCACCGAACCAATTGAATTTTTATTCTTATTTGTAGCTCCATTCTTATTTGTCATTCACGCAATTTTAACAGGCCTAGGTTTTATGATTATGGGGCTTTTAGATGTGACAATCGGGAATACAGACGGTAACATAATTGATTTTATTGTCTTAGGGGTTCTTCAAGGAACTAAAACTAACTGGCACTGGGTTCCTGTTATTGCAGGCTTATGGTTTGTTATTTATTATATTATTTTTAGATTCGCAATTACCAAATTTGACATCCCAACACCTGGACGCGAAAAAGACTCTAACGAGGCACTTGCTAACGAATTCAGTGGTACACCAGCTAATTTTGACTCAACAGGGTATGACATTGAAGGTATTCTAGTTGCCCTTGGAGGAAAAAAGAATATTGTGAGTTTAGATAATTGTATTACTAGATTAAGACTCTCAGTTCAAGACATGAGTTTAGTGCAAGAAAATAAACTAAAATCTCTAAAAGCACTTGGCGTGGTAAAATTGAACGACCACAATCTTCAAGTCGTTATTGGTACAAAAGTGCAAACAGTCAAAGATGGACTAGAAAAGCTAATGAAAGTAAATTAACTATATAGATCACTGAGTGAATAATTAAATTGTCATAGTGTGCACCTTAGACAAATAAATAATAATTGAAAAGCAAAACTTCTGGTTTTGCTTTTCCTTTTTAGGTATATTGCCTTTTAATAGCCGAGGCAAGCTTAGTATAAAAACAGGTGTTTAGTATGTTTGATTTTAATAAAGTAGTTAATCGTAAAGGTTCTTTTTGTACACAATGGGATTTTGTAGAAGATCGATTTGGCGTTAAAGATCTTCTGCCCTTTACAATTTCTGATATGGATTTTTCAACAGCCCCTTGCGTTTTAGAGGCTTTAAAAGAGCGTGTTGAACATGGGGTTTTTGGGTACAGCAGATGGCAGCATAATGATTTTTATCAAGCAATTAGTCATTGGTATGATACTCGTTTCAATACCCTCATAAAATCAGATGAATTAATCTATTCACCTTCAGTGATCTATGGCGTGAGTGAATTAATTAGAATGTGGTCTCAAGAAGAGGACCATATCATTTTACACACACCTGCTTATGATGGCTTTGAAAAAATAATTAATGCCAATAAGAGACATTACAGCCCTTGCCCACTCTACCAAGAACCGATGGGAACATGGTTATGTGATTTTGATATATTAGAGCAACAATTAAAGCACCCTAAAGCAACGATATTGATCTTATGCTCTCCACATAATCCCACTGGTAAAGTGTGGACTTTAGAAGAACTTAGAAAAATAGCACGTTTAGCACAACAGTATGGTGTAAAAATCATTAGTGATGAAATCCATATGGATATGTGTTTTTCTTCTAATAGACATATACCCTGGCAACTTGTTGCCATAGAAGATTACGCCATATTTACCTCTGCCTCAAAAAGTTTTAATTTTCCTGCCCTTGGAGGAGCTTATGGTTTTATATCCAATAAAGAAGATAGAAAAGAGTACGACTATCGATTAAAGCAAATTAATTCTCTTTCATCCCCTCCTATATTTTTTGTTCTTTCACATATAAGTGCCTACAATCATGGGGATGTTTGGTTAGATGCTTTAAAAAAACATCTTTATGGCAATTTAGAATATCTGCAAGATAAACTCAACAGCGATTTTCCTGAACTTAATTGGCATATCCCAGAATCAACTTATCTTGCTTGGATAAATCTTAGAGCCTTGAATTTAGAGAGTGAATTATTGCAAAAGACTCTCATTCATAGCCATAGAGTGGCCATTATGCCAGGTAAAATCTATGGTAAGCCGTATGAAAATTTCATTCGATTGAACGTCGCATGTTCACGCAATAAACTAGAGAAGGGAGTAAATGCCTTAATCAAGGCCATTAAAAGTATGAAGTCAGTTTAGTTTTTCCCATAAACAACAATCCTATTGACATGCCTATTTTTAGCTACTTTGCTCTGGCCAGGAGTTCAAATAATATAAGGAAAAAATCAGAAAATCTCTTATCTCCTTTTTTACTATTCACTTTATAAAGTAAATCAGAATAGTTATTGTTAATTCACACCGGTTTGTTCTAATTGCATCGTAATAAGCTTTTATAAATAGAAAACCAGTTATTTAAATAAGGAATGTTTTATGTTTCCCTGGCTTGACGCGAATCTCATATTACTCATTGTTTTATTAATACTCGGGCTATTTACCCAAAATCACCCTATTATCTATGCAATAGTTATTTTGCTTCTCATTAGGTATACACCGCTAAAACCTCTATTACCTTTAGTTGAAAAAAATGGGCTGCAAATTGGCATCACAATTTTAACTGTGGCTGTATTAGTACCTATTGTGACAGGCAAAATAGATACAAGCAAAGCTTTCACTTCATTTTTTGATTGGAAATTAATCGCCGCTATCGCAGTAGGGGCCTTGGTATCCTGGCTTGGTGGTAGAGGTGTTAGTTTAATGACCTATCAACCTCAATTAATTACAGGATTACTTTTAGGTACAGCGCTTGGCGTAGCCTTATTTAAAGGCGTCGCGGTAGGACCTTTGATTGCCGCGGGTATTTTGTCAGCCCTACTCTTTTTAGACACCAACAAATGACTTAAATCAAAACTGTTGAAGTTACTGCTACTCTTGCGTTCATTTTTGCCTATCATAGTTTGGTCAAACTGATAATTTGATTACTTTTGTCATGAATATCTGAAGTGACGAAGAGCCACAAATATTAGTAATTGCAATAGCGAGCAGATCATCTGGGGTAATATTAGCATCATAAAAGAATGTGAGATTAGGGGCGACTTGTTTAAGTTCTCTATCAATTTTTAAAATAGTGCGGCAAATGATATTATCACTCGGTCCTATATTGGCATGCATAAATGCATCTGGAATGGTTCTATCTAGCATTACCCAAATAAGGCATTAATATTTCATCCAACGTGCCCAAGAATACAGGCATAGCAGTGACAGAGGGCACATGATGATAAATAATGGTGAGCATATTAAGTGCGTCATCAAAATTTGTTGCGGGTGTTAATTCTAGCCATTTAGAGCCATTTGCTAAAAATTTTGCATAATCTGGTAATACATATCTCGGTTTATAAGGTGCATGCCCCTCATACATATTACATATTACTCTTTCATATAATGCATCTTGCACTTCCTTAGGCAGTTTTACATAGGGTAAGTTATTTTCAGCAAGCAGTGATAGTTGACGGGCTTTTTGTGCACTAGATAAATTTTTATTCATGACGGTATCTAAACAGAATTTTTGAAATGCGCTAAGTGTCGACATATAATACCTCTAATGAATTAAATGGCAATAATTTGAGATGTTGGGGTGTTGTATAACAAATAGCCAGGTTATATTTACAAACTAAAAGGACTAATTAGATGCAGTCTTCTATGGAGAGCTTTGATAAGACATTATATGATTATTAAGATCTACGTTTTGATACATATCATAAATTGTTACTTTTTCTACTTTCCCGTAAAACCTGGTGCTTCAGGACAGGGATTTAAGGCGTAACGATGCAGTGACTATTTTTGTGGTATTCATTGTTGTTCTATTATCGGCTTGAAAATGGATTTACTCAATACAGCATTTTACAAAGTATTGCTTGATGCACAAGTTAGGCGGCTACCTATTTAAGTTTATTTAACAGCGGGCGAAATCCCTATTGATAGTAATTATATACATACCATTCGACCGATTGCAATAGGTCGAAAAAACTGGTTGTTTTTTTGGTAACCATTCAGGTATCCCCGTTAAAACTAGATTTGTAAATGTTCTTGACGGGGTTTTTAGTGTTTTTTTTGTTTTTCCTTGCTTATTTTAGAGTCTCAATATTTGCACATTTAACGATCCTCCAAAGCTCATTAAGCCCTTAATCTGTTATTCCACATCCCCCTCTGAGAGGAGAAAATTTAAAGTTCGCTAAATCGCATTTAAAGCACTTTTTTTGCCAAAAAAAACATGGTGTATACGATGCACTATGAATACAAACTCAATCTTAACCAAAACGTTGACGAAAAAAGCGATCAACACTCATCAATTCGTCGGCTCGGCTCGAGAATTTGTATCGTCTTATAATGGTGATTTCAAAGCTGCAATTGATATCATTAATACCTTCATCGAATTAACAGTTGATTTATTGAATCAAGTCGGTCTCAATTGTCTCAACAGCAGTATTCCACCCTCTCAAGATAAAAGAAAGACCAAGAATATTAAACCTGATAGTAAAGTGACTAAGGATGGCTCCCCGAAAAAGAAACAGGGCGGTCAATCAGGACATCAGGGCGTCACGCTTGAGTTAGTGGATAACCCCGATGAAATCATAAAAATACCCGTTGATACGTCAACATTACCGCCTGATGACTACCATGACATAGGCCTGGAACGTAGGCAAACCACTGAAGTTGTGATCACTAAAATAGTCAGAGAGTACCAAGCTCAAGTGGTGGCTAATACTCAAGGAAAATTATTCACAGCTTCTTTTCCAGAAGGTGTCACTCATAAAGCACAATACGGCTCATCTATTAAATTAAATCCAGTCTACATGGCTATCTTTCAACTGATACCTTATGACAGATTACAACAACATTTTCATGAGCTCTACAATGTTGATATCAGCAAGGGTACCTTGTATAACTTTCTAGAATTGGCATTTAAACGTTTAGACAGATTTGAACAAGCAGCTAAGCACGCATTAATACACTTTGAACTGATTCATGCAGATGAAACAGGTATCAATGTCAGTGGTAAAAGAATTTGGCTGCACAATGCTTCAAATGAACTCTGGACACTGATGATCCCCCATGAAAAACGAGGGGAATAAAGCCATGGATGAAATCAACACCTTGCCACATTTTGGAGGGGTAATAAGCCATGACTATTGGCGTGCCTATTTTAAATATATGCAGGCAGAGCATTCGCTGTGCAACGCCCATCATTTAAGGGAATTACTCCGTGCTTATGAACAAGATGAGCAATCATGGGCACAAAAAATGCACCAATTTTTAACGGGGCTTAATACAGAAATTATAGCAAATGGTGGTATGTTATCAAGTGAACGTCAAGCAGAAGTGTATCAACAATACCAAACACTCCTCAAGCAAGCCGAAATTGAATGCCCTCCACCCCCTACGGTCTCGCTAGAAAAGCATGCGAAACCTAAAAAAGGGGTTGTAAAACGGAGTAAAGCGCGAAATTTGTTGGAGCGGTTAATCAAGCACCCTGAAGATGTCTTACGGTTTATGACAGAGGCGTTTATACCTTTTACCAATAATCAAGGTGAGCGGGATATCAGGATGACAACAGTTCATCAGAAAATCTCTGGATGTTTTCGTTCAATGAAAGGTGCTGAGATGTTTTGTCGCATACGCAGTTATATCTCTACGTGCCAAAAACATGGTATTACAGTTTTTGACGCATTGGAGTCTTTATTCATGCATAATACATACCCCAAATTTATTCAGGATGTCATTGATAAAATGCCGACACCTGAATAATTACGTTTTTTGGTTCACTGAAGGCAGGTGAAGCGATGACAGGGATCATGAGTTTACTGGCAACGGCTAAAATAAATAGTTTAGATCCTGCAAAATGGTTATTTGATAGTTTAAAGAAATTACCTACGTGGATGAATAGTCGTTTGGATGAATTACTTCCATTGCGCAATGGCTGATATTAGATCTATCTAACTCACTCATTTTCAAAACAAATCAAATTACAATGATTTTCAATGTGTGTTGACCGTGTGTTTACGAGTGTACTCCGTTTCTGCATCTTGTTCTGATTCTGCTTTTATTGCTCCTCTTTGCCATCTATTTTGATACACAAGGCCTACAGGAACACCTGAATTAGGGTCATGTAATAATACTGAATGGATTAGAATTCCCTTAGCATGTTTCATTTTTTTGAGGCTGTATTTACCATTTCATCAAACACATTGGAGTGATTGGAAGAGAGCGTGGTAGTGTCTTCAAGGGCAAGTAAAACATCATAATCATCAACAAGTTTAGCTGTATTTTTGTAGCCAGCTTTCGCTATTACTTCAGCTGAGATACGAGGATTACGTATTAGTCTGTATGCGCCCTCTATTTTTGCTCCACCACAGTCTGTACGATTAATAGGTATGGCAGGATTATTTGACATAAGTTACACGGTTTTGATTAATCTATTTTTTAACCTACTATCAGAAACCTCGATACCATCAAATAATCGATTTGCCCAAGCATTAGAATCTTCAAACATAGCGTTTACCTTTTTAATGAGTTGAAATTGCATTAATTATAATAAATAAACCGATTAAAGGAAAGAAAGTCAATTTAATATCAATATTTTAGATCTTATTTAAATGATATGAATAATAGACAGGTTTTATACGGGGGATTGAAATAAATACTGAACTGAAGTATTTTGTTAACGAAGATGATTATTAAAGTAATTCTAATTAATAGTCAACTTTAGTTAAAATGGAAAATACATCTAAAAAATTAGTTGTATTAGCATTATTATGTGATCCCTTGTGTTTTTTATTATGATAAATATTGAGTGGATTGTGACTTAATAGCATTATTATCAGATTGGTTTAATATGAAGAAAATATTTATACTATTCATCACGTTATTTTTAAGTATTCCTGTTATGGCTGGATGTATTAATGAAGGAGAAACTATTTCGGTGACTGGAACGCTTTTCACCAAAAGTTATGATTCTGATGATGTTGATAGGGATAATACACCATATGTAGTGACATTTATTCATACCGATCCTCAATTCTGGTCGCTATGTCTGTTAAGTTATTCGGGTAAAAAGTATTATATTTCTAAAGACTTACAATTACTACTACCAAAGACTGTCACGGATGAAAATCAAGTTGACATCAATAAGAAAGTGATCGCCAGCGGTGAAATTGTCCGTGCTGATGGGAGTCCTTCAATTGTTGCTGATCAGATCATTCAAAATTATAGTCTAGAGCAACCTGTTGGCAACAACAATGAATAAATTTGAAATTTTTCAATTGATTTATACTGCAATTGATTAAGAACTTAGTGTATATTAATTGGGTTGAGTGCCGAATGAGACTATTGTGAGTGTTACTAAAATAACTTAATTGAAGACCATGTTTTATTGCATTGATTAGTCAACTTCTTATATACTTAAAGATAAATCTTAGTAAACTATTGTTAGAATATTGATTAGCAACACTTATCTAATCAGTTTAGATGAATTATGATGATATCTGTAAGTTTGGGATAGTGGCTATTATTCAAAAGTAACTCTATTATAATAGCGGCTCCTCGTCATCTTATGTGGATTTCTGAGGTTTATACATAGGGTTTTGAGGCAAATGATCTAATTTACCCATGCGTAAATATGCAATTGTAATGAATGTATTTATATTTCGATAACCTTTCGCTGCTCTCTTAGCTTGTTGCAATAAGCCATTCATCGCTTCTACATATGCATTACTACGATTATCCATTAGACCACGCACTATGCCATCAAAATGCTTATTCAATGTTTTTGCTACATCTTTAAATGGCGCTAATCGACATCTTCGGCCCAACTAATCCATGAATTTAATTTCTTTTCTATGGATTCTTTGTCATTTGTTTTGTGGGCATCTGCACAAATTGCTCGGAATGTTTCCTTCATTTGCCACGCTTTGGCACTTTTCAACTTTGACTTTTTCAATGCATCCATAGCCTGAGTCGTCTCGTCGTTCCATTGTGCTTTGTCTTTTCGCATGCCCCACATCAGAGATTTGATTGTTTCACTTTCTATCTGACATTCCGCTGTTCAAAAATTAATTAATTGACGTGTTTTTTTGTGATATTTATCACATTTCAACATTAAATCATTGACATTATTAGCAAAAAATGATCAATTATGACTTTTTGGATGGTGATTATGAACTTCGATAATGTTGACGTATATGATTATGGGCATCTTGGATTGGTTGCTGGTTTTATTAAACAGGTTGGGTTGATTGACTACATTGATCGTGTCATCCCTAAAACTAAGCCATGTCATGTCAGTCATGGTCAAGCAGTTGCAGCGATGTTGCTTAATGTCCTAGGATTTCATTCTCAAGCACTCTATTTAGTCCCCGAATACTTTTCTGATAAACCTATTGATTTACTGATTGCGCCTGGGATCTATAGTGAGCATCTGAACGATGATGTTCTTGGCAGAACCTTAGATGCCGTATTTGATTATGGTGTCTCTTCACTCTACAGTGAACTTGCAATTAAAACGCTTAATACCCTAAAAATTATAAACAACTAACAACTATCTTGACAAGTTCCGCAGGCAATATGGTATTTTATAGGGTAGTTGAAAAAGCAACACTCCATCTAAAGTGACGAAGAGCCAAAAAAGTTTACTCAGTCAAGAATTAGCTGTCAATTTATCGAAGTGTATCTCTTTTTGTCAATATGTTAGTATTTGTCTTTCTCTTCATGCGAATATGGTATGTTAGATGTTTTATCCTGTTAATGGATAGGCTATAATATCCACGGAAGAAATTATTTTGCTGAGTGGTTTATCATGTTATGATAACGAACGAGTTTTTTTATTTTTACTTTATTTAGGAGCCTGCTTATGTCAATCACAAAATTAGTACTTATTCGTCATGGTGAAAGTTTATGGAACAGCGAAAACCGTTTCACTGGTTGGACTGATGTAGATCTGTCGCCAAAAGGTATGGAAGAAGCTCGTGCAGCAGGTGAATTATTAGCTAAAGAAGGTTTTCAATTCGATTTTGCTTATACCTCTGTTTTAAAACGCGCTATTCATACTCTTTGGAAAGTCTTAGATGGTGTCGATCAAGCATGGTTACCTGTTGAAAAGGCGTGGGAACTCAATGAGCGTCATTACGGTGCATTACAAGGCTTAGATAAAGCAGAAACGGCAGCTAAATATGGTGACGACCAAGTATTACAATGGCGTCGTGGTTATGCTATCACTCCTCCTGCATTAACAAAAGAAGATGAACGTTACGCAGGAAACGATCCTCGCTATGCAGGCCTTAACGAATCACAAATTCCTCTGACAGAAAGCTTAGCATTAACTATTGACAGAGTAGTACCTTATTGGAATGAGAACATCAAACCCCGTATCGCTAAAGGTGAACGTGTTGTCATTGCTGCGCATGGTAATTCCCTTCGTGCATTAATTAAACATTTAGATAATATGAGCGAGGAAAAAATTCTAGAACTTAATATTCCTACAGCTGCACCATTAGTGTATGAGTTTGATAGCAATATGAATGTTGTTAAGAGTTATTATCTTGGTAATGCTGATGAAATCGCTGCTAAAGCAGCCGCAGTTGCAAACCAAGGTAAAGCCAAATAATTATTGTGAATTTTGCTGAGTGATCTCAGCAGTAGAATTTAATCTAAAGGCTTGCATGCATCTGTATGCGGCCTTTTTGTTTTTTGTAGATAAATGATTTAGTAAAAATTAGATGTAAAATACTTCTACCACTAAAAATCATAACGAATCATTATATCAATATTAAGGAATGTATTATGTCAAAGCAGTCTCTCATAGAACAATTAAAATCAAGAGGGTTGATAGCTCAAATCACTGATGAAAAAGCTCTCGAAGAACAACTTAATCAAGGCTCTATATCACTTTATTGCGGCTTTGATCCTACGGCTGATAGCCTTCATTTAGGTCACTTAGTGCCATTATTATGCTTAAAGCGCTTTCAAGATGCGGGGCATAAACCCGTGGCATTAGTAGGTGGTGCTACAGGCATGATTGGTGATCCAAGCTTTAAAGCAGCTGAGAGAAAGCTTAATACTTCAGATACAGTGAAAGAGTGGAGTGAAAAAATCAAAACTCAAGTTTCTCCATTCTTAAGCTTTGATTGTGGAAGCAATAGTGCAATAGTCTCTAATAATCATGACTGGTTTGGGCAAATGGACGTGTTAAGTTTCCTGCGCGACATTGGTAAACATTTCTCTGTTAATCAAATGATCAACAAAGAAGCTGTCAAGCAAAGACTTAACCGCGATGACAGTGGTATTTCATTTACAGAATTTTCTTATAATCTCCTACAATCCTATGATTTTGCAAATCTATGCGCCGCGCATAACGTCACCTTGCAAATTGGTGGTTCAGATCAGTGGGGGAATATTACCTCAGGCATTGATTTAACGCGTCGCTTACACCAAAAACAAGTCTTCGGATTAACCGTCCCGCTTATTACTAAATCCGATGGTACTAAATTTGGTAAAACCGAAAGTGGAGCAATTTGGCTAGATCCTACTAAAACGAGTCCTTATTCATTTTATCAGTTTTGGATAAATACTGCAGATGCTGATGTCTACCGTTTCTTAAAATTTTTCACTTTTCTATCACTTGAAGAAATTGATACGATTGAAAACGATGACAAAACGAGTGGCAAAGCACCACAAGCACAATATATCCTTGCTGAAAATGTGACTCGGTTAGTCCATGGAGAAGCTGGCTTATCTGCGGCAAAAAGAATTACTCAGAGCTTGTTCTCTGGTGATTTAAATGCACTGACCGAAGAAGATTTTGAACAATTAGCGCAAGATGGTATGCCTAAAATTACACTTTTAGCAGAAGATGATTTACAACAAGCAATAGTTCATGCTGGATTCTCACCGTCTAGAGGGCAGGCTAGAACATTAATTTCTTCTAATGCCATCACTCTCAATGGCGAAAAAATAACTCAAACCGACTACCTATTTGTCGATAGTGATAAGCGCTATAATCGCTATGGGCTCTTAAGACGTGGGAAAAAACACTACACATTACTCATATGGGCATAATGTATTTTTACCTTCAACTGCATGCTGCGTAAATATTTAAAAGCCACTGGAATTGTGGCTTTTAAATTCAATAAAATTGATTTGGTTTTCTTCTGCCTTATAATACCCTTAAACGTGAACAGTCATAAATAGTGGGTTGTAGGCGTTTTCTCTCTAATTGTATTTAGCCTCCTAATCAAACTCATTTAAAAAATATGAATGTATTAAGCGAATTAACTGAATAGATTTATTTTCCCTAATTGCTAAAATAGCTGCGTAATTAAACAATCATATTATATAAATAATAACTAAAACATGGGAGTTAAATATGCGTAAAGTTCTTTTTTTAAAATCAAGCATCCTAGGCGATTATTCTCAATCAAATGCATTAGTTGACTTTGCTATCAAGAATTGGGAAGCAAATCATCCGAATGATAAAATCACTTTACGCGATTTAAATGAGAGTAAATTACCTACACTTGATAGTGAATTAGTCTCTATTTTACGTCCTACTGATGGTATTGAATTAAGTTCTCGTCAAAAAGAAGCGTTAGCTTTATCAGATAGCCTTATTGCTGAACTTAAAGCGCACGATACCCTAGTCATAGGTACACCGCTCTACAACTACAATATTTCAAGCCAACTTAAAAACTACTTTGACTTAGTTTGCCGTGCTGGAGAAACCTTTAAATATACAGAAAAAGGACCTGAAGGCCTTTTAGCCATTAATGAAGCTTTAGTCTTAAAAGCAACAGGTGGTATTTATGGTGAAAATGCGGTTATTGATCAATTTTTCAATCAGATTTTACCTTTTATTGGTGTGAAAAAAGTAACTATCATCAGTGCTGAAGGAATCGCTTACGGTGATGAAATGATGCAATCAGCAATCGCTGGCGCTAAAGATAAAATTGAAAAATATGTAGGCTAAATAGTCGTGATATGATTTAACGGGGCACAATTATAGATCATGTGCCTCGCTAAATAAAAGGATAGCTTAATTTCAAATCAAGCATGTGAAGTGGTGCATGTTCAATCAATTTATTCCCCCCTTAGCGCATTTATACTTAGCTTAAATAGAGCTAATTTTACTATACCCGTGCTCGGAGATTATGCCAGGCATTGAAAGATCAAGAGTTCAGACTATTTAATTTGAAAATTAAATTAACAGCAGAACAAAGAGCAAATTTAAAAACTCAATATAAAATGACTGACGATCAACGCATATGTGATAGCATTTATGATGTATTGTTGGCCGATGACAGTTGGTCAGCAACATTAATCACAGAATCTCAATTAATTCATGAAACGACAGTGCTAAGACATAGTAAGGACTACCTTGAAAACACCTGAAAATGATGGCGCTGAAAGTTATTTAAATGCAGCACAAACATAAGAACTGTTGACTCATTTAACTCAACATTTATATCAGCATAACTATCAGATGATAGTTGGTTATATCGCTACAACCTATCAAGTTTTTTTACTGTTTTAAGGAATGTATAAATGGCTCATTGGTCACGTATTTAGTTATAAAAAACCTAAAGGTTCACCTCATAAATTAGATGGAGAAAAGCAAAATAAATTTATTGAAACTTATCAGTCACTAAAATTATAGCTAGATTGGGCGGAGTTTACGGGATTTTGCTAAAAACTTATAGATCGTGAAAGATTGTTAACGCATCAGATAATTTTTTGACACCAAACACTTGCATATCACTAGGTGGTTTTTTAGGCAAATTGCCATAAGGAACTATTGCTCTTTTAAAACCATGCTTAGCCGCTTCAACGATCCGTTCTTGGCCACTAGGTACAGGGCGAATTTCACCTGCAAGTCCAACTTCTCCGAATACCACCACATCACGTGGAAGTGGTTTATTCCTAAAACTAGAGACTAAAGACATCAAAAGTGCTAAATCAGCACTGGTTTCAGTCACTTTGACACCACCGACTACGTTGACAAATACATCTTGATCGCCCATTAACAATCCGCCATGCCGATGTAACACAGCCAATAAAATAGCCAGTCGATTTTGCTCCAATCCAACCGCTACACGTCTAGGGTTACCCATCAACGAATGATCTACCAACGCTTGTATTTCTACAAGTAAAGGCCTTGTACCTTCCCAGACCACCATAACAGAACTTCCTGAAGTCAGTTCCTCTCCACGACTTAGAAAAATCGCGGAAGGATTACTGACTTCTCTAAGCCCCTGCTCTGTCATGGCAAAAACGCCTAGTTCATTTACAGCGCCAAAACGATTCTTATGGCTTCGAAGCGTTCTAAATCGGGAATCACCGTCACCATCTAATAAAATAGAGCAGTCAATGCAGTGTTCTAATACTTTGGGGCCGGCAAGAGAACCATCTTTAGTAACATGTCCAACCATAATAATAGCAACGCCTCTAGTTTTAGCAAAACGAGTAAGATAAGCGGCTGTTTCGCGTACTTGAGAGACGCTACCAGGCGAGGATTGAATATCGGCCATGTGCATCACTTGGATAGAATCTATAACCATTAAAGAAGGGTTTTCAGCTTCTGCATGCAGGCAAATCTGCTCTATACTTGTCTCTGACAACATGAATAGATTATCTGCAGGTAAATGGAGTCTATTTGCTCGCATTGCTACCTGTTGAAGAGATTCCTCTCCAGTAACATAAAGAGTTTTCATGCGAGTGGCGAGTTTAACTAAAGTCTGTAGCAATAAAGTACTTTTGCCTGCACCAGGGTTTCCACCAATTAATATAGCGCTTCCAGGTACAACTCCCCCACCAAGTACTCGGTCAAATTCATTAAACCCAGTAGAAAATCGAGGCAACGCTTCCAGAGAAATTTCACTGAGCTTTTGAACTTTACTAGCACCATCAAGTCCAGCATATCCAGTTCGATGGTTGCTAACAGCTGTACGCGAGGCTAGTCTGACTTCTGTGATGGTATTCCATGCATGGCAGGCAGTACACTGTCCTTGCCATCTTGGATAATCAGCTCCACAATCGTTACAAACAAATGCCCTTTTAGTTCCCTTAGCCATACTTTTGGTGCTCACATAAATTACTTGTATCAATCGCTAAAAATGACATTATAACGCGCTGATAATGTCCTTTTGTTGCTCGAGTTTTACAATATTCTCTTCTATCTCAGCTAAACGCTCTCTCTCTTTTTGAACAACTGCAGCAGGAGCTCTATCAACAAAACCAGGATTATCTAGTTTTTGAGCAATAGTAGTTTTTTCACTCTCTAATTTAGCAATCTCTTTATCTAGGCGCGCAATTTCAACTGTTTTATCGATAAAATCAGCCATAGGGACAAAAAGTTCACTGCGTCCAACCAATTTAGTTACTGACATAGGCGTTGTTTCATTTGACGCAAGAACCCTGATGTCCGTTAAATTGGCCAGTTTAATAATGAACGTCAGATTATCAGCGATACGGCGTTCAACATCGCTATCTTGTGTCCTGACCAATACTTCAAGCCCTAAGCTAGGTTTAATGTTTTTCTCTGCGCGGATATTACGAATGGCAATAATCGCCTCTTTAATCCATTCAATATCACTCATCGCTAATTCATCATGAGCGGTTTGAACATATGTAGGATAAGGGGCTAGCATTAAAGTAGGTAAATCAATCCCTTTAAGTGGCTTGACTCTTTGCCATATAGTTTCTGTCATAAAAGGAATCACTGGATGGGCGAGACGCAATAATTTTTCTAACACATCGATGAGGGTAAAACGCGTAGCAAGTTGTTCTACTTCAGTACCTTGGTTAAATACAGGCTTAGTCAATTCAAGATACCAGTCACACAACTGATTCCACGTAAACTCATAAATCTGATTAGCTGCCATATCAAAACGGTAAGTATCAAATGCTTCTTTAACGATTTTAACTGTTTGATTAAATTCGCTTTGAATCCATCTGTCAGCAAGCGAATAAGGAAGCAACTTGATTTCATTTTCTGTTAACCCTTCACCACAAGATTGACCTTCAGCATTCATGATAACAAAGCGGCTCGCATTCCAAAGTTTGTTACAAAAGTTTCTATAGCCTTGTAAACGTTTCATATCCCAATTGATATCGCGTCCAGTGGAGGCTAAAGCGGCCAGAGTGAACCGTAAAGCATCCGTTCCATGTGGCTCAATCCCTTCTGGAAATTGCTTTTGTGTGCGTTTTGCAATTTTTTCCGCTAATTGCGGTTGCATCATATTGCCAGTTCTTTTTTCTAGTAATTCCTCAAGTGAAATGCCATCTATCATATCTAAAGGATCTATAACGTTCCCTTTAGATTTAGACATTTTTTGTCCTTCTTCATCACGAATTAATCCATGAATATAAACAGTTTTGAAGGGAACTTGTGGCTTACCTTGATCGTCTTTAACAAAATGGAGTGTCATCATGATCATTCTAGCAATCCAAAAGAAAATGATATCAAACCCACTGACTAAAACACTTGTAGGATGGAACTGTTTTAAAGCATCCGTATTTTCAGGCCAGCCTAGGGTTGAGAAAGTCCAAAGTGCAGAAGAGAACCAAGTATCCAACACATCTTCATCTTGTCTCAAAGCTATTTCTTGATTCAATCCATGCTTCGTTCTAACTTCTTCTTCGGTTCTACCCACATAAACATTTCCGGCATCATCATACCAAGCGGGAATTCTATGTCCCCACCAGAGTTGTCTGGAAATACACCAATCTTGCACATCACGCATCCATGCGAAGTACATATTTTCGTATTGTTTAGGCACAAAATTTATGTCACCATTTTCCACCGCTTCAACAGCTGCTTTAGCAAGAGGTGCTGTTTTAACATACCACTGATCGGTAAGCATAGGCTCAATAACCACGCCACCTCTATCACCGTAAGGAATGACAAGATCATGAGGTTTGATTTCTTCTAAAAGCCCCGCCTCATCAAAAGCTGCAACGATAGCTTTACGTGCAGCGAAACGTTCCATACCTTTAAAAGCCTCTGGAATCGTATTAGGATAAGCGATGCTTGGTTGACCATGGGTGTCAAATACTTCTGCCGTTTCTCGCACATTTCCATCTAAGCTAAGCATATTTATCATCGGCAATTGATGACGCTTACCTACTTCATAGTCATTAAAATCATGCGCAGGCGTAATTTTCACGCAACCCGTACCTTTTGTCATATCCGCATGCTCATCAGCTACAATAGGAATTTTTCTGTCAATAAAAGGAAGGATTACGTGCTTACCAATTAAGTGTTGGTATCTAGGATCTTCTGGATTAACAGCAACACCAGTATCACCAATAAAGGTTTCTGGTCTAGTTGTGGCAACAACAATATAATCGAGACCATCTAATGTTTTAGCGCTATCGGCTAATGGATAACGTATATGCCATAGTGAACCTTTAGACTCCCTATTTTCAACTTCTAAGTCTGAAATAGCTGTCCTGAGTTTAGGATCCCAGTTTACAAGTCTTTTACCACGATAGATTAAACCCTCTTCATGTAAACGAACAAATACTTCTTTAACCGCATTTGAAAGACCATCATCCATGGTGAATCGTTCACGAGTCCAATCAACTGAATTACCCATTCTACGCATTTGTTCTGTGATGGTACCACCTGATTCGGCTTTCCACTCCCAGATTTTTTGAATAAATGCTTCACGTCCATAGTCATGACGTGTTTTAGACTCTTCTGCAGCGATTTTCCTTTCCACCACCATCTGTGTTGCAATTCCAGCATGATCGGTACCTACTTGCCACAAGGTATTTTTTCCTTGCATTCTTTGATATCGAGTCAAAATATCCATAATGGTTTGCTGGAACGCATGCCCCATATGTAAACTTCCCGTGACATTTGGAGGTGGGATCATAATACAATAGCTCTCTTTAGAGCTATCGCCATTAGGTTTAAAATAACCTGCTTTTTCCCAATTATCATAAAGTGATTGTTCTATATCTTTAGGGCTATATGTTTTATCCATTGTTAAATCTCATTATCTATCATGTAGTTAAAAAAGAGGGAAATGTTCCTTCAGTCCATATTAATCAAATCATTGTACAGTAAATTCTTCATCTGAACTCTTTATAAAGAGCCATGTTATGAGACTCCTACTGTCACCTTTGAGGGAAAGTTCTTGAAGCTAATCCTGAGTATTCGCCAAAAATTTTTCAGGCAAAGGCCCAGTTTTTAAATGAAATCCCATTTCACGAAATTGCTTATACCTAATCCTGGCCACTTCTTTTTCTTGTTCAATGGCAGGGACAAAATCAATCACAGAATTAAAAAATGTTGTGACATCAGAAAATTCATCGGCCAGATAAATAAGAATATCTCTACTATCTAAACTCCTATGCCCTGGCCAACCGATTTGAATTAATGTCGTGTGATTTTTGCTCTTTGAAACCAGATCATGAGCAATAAATCGTTCTGGTTGATAAGCCCACAAAGCTTCATCTATTCGCTCAGCATGCATCTCATTTTCGCAAAAAATCAACACTTTTTTACGCGTTTGAAAATAACGAACAGCCAACCAGCACGCTAGCTGTTCTCTTTGCGTGAGTTTAACTTGTTTATTTTGCTGCCAAAGGTCTTGAGAAGCATCGAAATTAGGTTCTATCTCAGTTAAAAGATAAAAAAAAGCTTGTTTCATAGTTTACTGATTCATTTTATAAAAAATTCCCTTGTTGAAGGGGTATTCATTAGCGAAATAATCCTTCTATAATAACGTAAAAAGAACATGTTTGCAGAAAATTTCACATTTAAAACGTTAAAAACTTATTCTCGCAAAGAAAATTACCGACAATTTATTTCATTCCTTACTTATTTTTTCTTAACATTTTTATAATTTGCTCACGAAAAATTAACTTAAATCACATTTTCATTCTTTTTCTATTTTTTATGGATTCAAGCCTTTAAAAATTACTCGATTTAAATTAGACTAGCTCGTTTACAATTTATTAAAATAGTTATTAGCCAATTGATTGGAATAGATACAATGCTAGAGAGTGAGAATTTAACTACAATCCGCTTTATTTGGGCATTTACTGAAAAATTCGATTTATGCGGTAAAATCCAAAAACAAACTCACCGTGATTGGACGTTAGGAAGAAAAGTCAACATCCACACCCTTCATAAGAATTACGGGCATATTATAAGCGATCATGACAAAACCATCGCGAATTACTTAATTCAAACATTTGCCCATGAAAAAGAAACATTTAGGCTTAACTCGACTTTACTCGCCCTTTTACACTCAGCACATAATCTTTTTAGTGATGAAGGCTATCCTATCACCCTTACATTACATCCTATATTATTAACCTTTGAACCTTTTGAAACAGATAAAGTACATATTGAAAAATACCCTGATGAAAAAAGTTCAGCATATGTTGATGAACAAAAATTATTAAGAAAGCATACAGATAATGTTTATCTATTTGAATCGCACAGCCATGAAACCTCCCGTTTTTTAAACATGCTGAAGAAAGTCCCTATCATCTCAGCAAAAGTTACTGAATCTTTAATAGAAAAAATCAATAATCGCATCAGTTGGTATAATTATATTAACGATACATCTAATATAGAGATTGTTACTTTTGAACCTTTTGCCCATGTTTGGCTAAAATTTGAAAAAGAGGTTTTAATTCTTGCCATCACTCACCAGACTGAAGATAACTCACTTCAAGTACCGAGTGCTTTTGGAGATAAATGGTACTATATGGGGCAAGATCGTTGGGTCAAAAGAGATATTGAGCAAGAGAAATCTATCGTAGAAGATTTGCTAAACATACTTGAAATAAAAAATTTTAATGAAAATCAAGAGTATATAATTCCACTCCTTGATGCAGAAACGACGGTAAGACGACTCGAATCAGTATCAAATATTAAACTGCACTGGTTGAAAGATCAGCACCGTATAATTAAAGTCGATATTAAAGACTTAGCTTTTGAGTTTAAATCGGTGGGAAGCGTATTAAAATTAGATGCTGAATTTGTTATTGATGGGGAAGAAATCATCACTTTGCAGCAGATGTTGCAAGCGAGAAGGCTAGGCTATATAGCTCTTGGTGAGGGGGAAAGTCGTTTACAGTTTACTCAATCACTAAAGCACCAGCTTGCCGTATTGTCTCACCTTGTGAATGAAAATGGGGAAGTAAGGCAGGATTTTTCACCTATCAGTGGACAACTAGATGATGTGATTAAAGCTATTGATAATACCGATTGGCAAAATAAAATGTCTCAATGGCAAGAACCTTTATTAATCGATAATGAAAAACTCAGTATGTTGAGACCTTACCAAAAAGAAGGGGTTAAATGGGCAATAAACCTCATTCATCATGGATTTGGTGCTTGTCTTGCAGATGATATGGGATTAGGTAAGACGCTACAGGCATTGAAGGTGATTGAGCATTTTTCTAACAAAGGCCCCTCATTGGTGGTTTGCCCTAAATCTGTTTTATATAATTGGAAAAATGAAACCCTAAAATTTACTCCTACGATAGAAGTCACAATTTTTGAAATGGCTGATGACAAAGACGCTCTTCTTCAAGGGTTGTATTCAAAGCCCAATCGCCTACTGATTATTGGGTATAGTCAATTAGCCCTCTTTCAAACAAGTTTACAAACTATAAATTGGCAGATGATAGTCATCGATGAGGCTCAACAAATAAAAAATCCCTCTAGCCAACGTACTAAGGCTCTTTTATCTTTACCTAGTAATGGAAAACTGGCACTATCTGGCACTCCTGTTGAAAATAATTTATTAGATATTTGGAGTTTATTTCATTTCTTAAATCCTTCTCTACTCGGATCCTTAGGTGAATTCAGAGAGCATTTTACAAGAGTTAATAAAGAGGAAGACCCTATTACTGAGCTTCGTTTTTTAGTCACCCCCTTTATATTAAGACGCCTTAAAAAAGAAGTATTAGAAGAATTACCTGAAAAAATAGAGATCAACCATGATATTGAATTATCTTCAGCAGAAAGAGCTGCTTATGAAGCGGTTCGCTTGGATATATTGAATAAAAAAAGGCACATGCCGATTGAAATATTGGCAGGGATCACCCGATTACGGCAAATATGTAGTGATGCAAGCTTAGTTTTTGATAATATTACTGAGCCTAGCAGTAAACTGTTAAAAGCCCTTGAGATCATAAAAGATGCGTTAGCGGGGGGGCACAAAATATTAGTATTTAGCCAATTTGTAGGCTTATTACATCATCTAGATAGATTACTTGCTGATTCATCAATTAATTTTAGTTATCTAGATGGTCAAACCCCTTTAAAGCATAGAGAAGAACAAATTAAAGCCTTCAAAGACGACAAAGCAGATGTTTTTTTGATTAGTCTCAAAGCAGGAGGGACAGGCTTAAATCTAACTGAGGCTGATACTGTTATACATTTAGATCCTTGGTGGAATCCTGCCGTTGAAGATCAGGCAAGTGATAGAGCCTATAGGATTGGACAAACACAAACTGTAACAGTTTATCGTTTAATTGCAAAAGATACGATTGAAGAATATATCATTGAATTACATCACGCCAAAAGAGAACTGGCCTTACAGGTACTCGATAACAAAGAAACAAGTACAAATGAGGAATTTGACCCAGCTTTTTTACTTTCGCTATTAAACCGTGAAGAGTTTGATAATCGCACCAAGATGACTATAGTCAATTAAAAACAAGGTATGTAACTTATTTATGTTAATTATTTAGTGTCTATTTTCTCTAAGTATATTAACATAAAGACGGCCTCTAATATTGCCTCCGATAAGTTGATGCGCTTTGTCAATGACCTCTTCTAAAGTTATTTCTTTGCAAATAGGTGTTAAGTCTTCTTTAGTCAAAAGACTTTCAAGTATTGACCATGCATATACCCTCTGCTCATAACTTCGCATGACACTGTCTATGCCTAATAATCCAACTCCTCTTATAATAAAGGGAGCAACAGAGGCATTAAAATCTAAACCTACTGCCATACCACAAGAAGCGACGGCTCCGCTATACTTAAGAGCAGCACAAATATTGACTAGTACATTGCCACCCAGATTATCTATTGCACCAGCAAATCTTTCTTTTTGCAAAGGTTTACCCGCTGCAATTAAAGAGTCAGTTTCTATGATTTCACTCGCACCAAGTTTTTTCAAATATTCCTCTTCCTCAATCCTTCTAGTTGCTGCAACCACATAAAAACCTAATTTAGTTAATAAACGTATTGCAAAGCTTCCTACTCCCCCATTCGAACCTGTAACTAAAATGGGACCTTTATCAGGCGTTATACCATATTTTTGCAAAGCAATAATAGCTAACATTGCTGTATATCCAGCAGTACCAATCATCATAGTGTCTTTAGGAGTAAATTTAGTAGGTAGATGAATTACTTGTTCTGCTGGTACTTGTGCATGTGTTGCAAGCCCCCCCATAATTTTTTCCCCTAATCCGAAACCATTGGCGACAACCAAATCTCCTTGTTGGAATCTAGGGTGAAGGCTCTCCAGCACTTCTCCTGCAAAATCAATACCTGGAATCATTGGGTAGGTTTTAATAATAGGTGATTTATTTGTGATGGCTAGGGCATCTTTATAATTTAAGGTGGAGTAATGAATAAGTATTTTTAATTCATTAGGGGCTAGGCGTGTTTCTTCAAATTCTTGTATGCTAGCGGAGTGAGTTCCTTGTAATTTTTCAATCATGAGCGCTTTTATCATAATCGCAACCTTTAAAAATTCGGAACAAATAGAAAGGGATAGTCATTAGTTCCGTTGTTTAGCCTTCATTTTTTATATACAAAGCTAAACAACAGGATATTATTCTAATTATGTACTTCCTATTCCCATTCAATTGTTGCAGGTGGTTTACCACTGATATCATAGACCACTCTAGATATGCCTTCTACCTCATTGATAATCCGGTTAGAGACTTTACCTAGAAAATCATAAGGTAAATGCGCCCAACGGGCGGTCATAAAATCAATCGTTTCTACGGCCCTTAAAGAAACAACCCAATCATAGCGTCGCCCGTCGCCCATAACACCGACAGAACGCACAGGTAAAAATACGGTAAAAGCTTGGCTCACTTGATGATATAACGAAGCATTATAAAGCTCTTCAATAAAAATAGCGTCGGCTTTTCGTAAAATATCACAATAAGATTTTTTAATTTCACCAAGAACTCGAACGCCCAAACCTGGACCAGGAAAAGGATGGCGATAAAGCATATCATAAGGAAGTCCTAGTGTGAGGCCTAATTTACGTACTTCATCTTTAAATAGCTCTTTTAGTGGCTCGACCAAACCTAACTTCATATCTTCAGGTAGCCCACCCACATTATGGTGGGATTTAATCAGATGCGCCTTACCTGTTTTCGCCGCTGCAGATTCAATAATATCAGGATATATGGTACCTTGGGCGAGCCATTTTACCTGATTTTGTTTAGCGGCTTCTTCATCAAAAACAGCTACAAATTCTCTTCCAATTATTTTTCGCTTAGCTTCAGGATCTACTTCTCCTTTTAATGCATCAAGAAAACGAGTTTCCGCATTGACATGAATAATATTCAGTCCAAATTTTTGTCCAAACATTTCCATCACTTGCTCAGCTTCATTCAATCTCAATAACCCATGATCGATAAACACACAAGTCAGTCGACTACCGATAGCTCGATGCAATAATAAAGCAGTCACAGAAGAGTCAACCCCTCCCGATAATCCAAGAATCACTTCATCAGTTTCACCGATTTGTTTTTTTAATTTAAGTACCGCATCTTCGATTATATTTTCAGGTGTCCAAGAGGATTGGCAACCGCAGATCTCATGGACAAAACGTTCAATAATAACAAACCCTTGTTTTGAATGCGTGACTTCTGGATGAAATTGTAGTCCATAAAAATGACGATCCACATTTTGCATCATAGCAAATGAACAGCTATCAGTTTTAGCAACTATTTCAAAGTCTTTGGGTAGTTGAGTCACTTTATCCCCATGGCTCATCCACACATCAAGTTTTGGTTCAGTACTGGTTTCATCATCATTTAGCGCATCTATTAATGGGCTCTTGCTTAAAACATTGACTTGTGCATAGCCATACTCGCGTTTATCAGACCCACTCACTGCACCACCTAATTGAACTGCCATGGTTTGCATTCCATAGCAAATACCTAGCACTGGAACGCCTGCGTGGAATACATAATCTGGCGCTCTTGGGCTGCCTGCTTGTGTTGTACTTTCTGGTGAGCCTGATAAAATAATTCCTTTTGGAGCGAATGCTTTAATATCATCTTCATTGACATCATAGGCCCATAATTCACAATAGACACCCGCTTCTCTTACTCGTCTTGCGAGTAACTGGGTGTATTGAGAACCAAAATCTAGAATAAGAATTTTATCTTTGTGGATATTTACTGTGCTCATGATTTTTCCTAACTGAATGGTAAATGTTGACTTAAAATAGTGAATAACTGGAAAGAGAAAGGGTCAAATGGTTAACATTTGACCCTTATTAACTAACCCATTCTGTAATTTGGTGATTCTTTGGTAATGGTTACGTCATGTACATGACTTTCTTGGATGCCAGCACCACTGATTCTGACAAATTGCGCTTTCGTTCTTAATTCATCAATCGTTGCACATCCAGTGAGCCCCATACAAGAGCGCAGCCCCCCCATTTGCTGATGGATGATCGCTTTTAGGTATCCTTTATAAGGGACCCGACCTTCAATTCCTTCTGGAACCAATTTATCAGCCGCATTATCAGTTTGGAAATACCTATCTGATGATCCTTTAGACATTGCTCCTAATGATCCCATGCCACGATAAGATTTAAATGAACGACCTTGATAAAGTTCAATCTCACCAGGTGCTTCATCAGTTCCAGCAAATAAAGATCCCACCATAACACAAGATGCACCTGCAGCTAGAGCTTTAGCGATATCCCCTGAGAAACGTATACCTCCATCAGCAATCACTGGAATATTACGTTCTTTTAGTGCTTCAGCGGCATCTGCGATAGCCGTAATTTGTGGTACTCCTACACCTGTTACGATACGAGTTGTACAAATAGATCCTGGACCAATCCCTACTTTAACAGCGCTTGCTCCTGCATCTGCAATTGCAATTGCACCTTCAGCAGTTGCGACATTTCCGCCGATAATTGCCAAATCGGGATATTTAGCGCGTGTTGCTCTAATTCTTTGTAGTACTCCTTCGGAATGACCATGTGACGAGTCTATCAAAAGGACATCAACCCCTGCATTGACTAAAGCTTCAATTCGCTCTTCATTGCCTTCACCAGCACCTACGGCAGCTCCTACTCTTAAACGGCCTAGCTCATCTTTACATGCATTAGGTTTTTGTTCTGCTTTTTGGAAATCTTTAACAGTGATCATACCTAAAAGATGATACTCATCATCTATGACCAGGGCTTTTTCTACACGACGTTCATGCATTTTTTGGAATATTTCATCACGAGAAGCATTCTCTTTGACAGTGACTAACCGGTCTTTAGGAGTCATTACTGCTGTAACAGGTTGATTTAAATCAACAACAAAGCGTACATCCCTACCGGTTATTATTCCAATCAGCTGATTATTTTCATCAACTACGGGATATCCTGCAAAGCCATTTTTTTCAGTTAAGGCTTTAACTTCTTGCAAGGTAGTTTTTGGAGAAACAGTTTGAGGAGAAGTAACAACACCACTTTCATAACGTTTAACTTTTTGTACTTCTAACGCTTGGCGTTCAATGGACATATTTTTATGGATAAAACCAATTCCCCCTTCTTGTGCAAGGGCGATTGCTAAAGCAGATTCAGTCACAGTATCCATAGCAGCTGACAATAAAGGAATACTGAGTTGAATTGTTGACGTAAGGGAAGTTGATAGATTTGCAGTATTTGGAAGAACAGTCGAATGCGCAGGCACTAACAGAACATCATCGAAAGTGAGCGCTTCTTTTATGATTCGAAGCATAGCAATATTACCTAAATTAAGAGAGGAAAAATAAGTCATGACATCGAGTGATCTAAGAACTAAATGAAAACATCAATACGAGTCACTATGTAATACTAGAAAATATTGCCGAGAGATTTTACAGCAAAATCTTCTTTTGCTCCACATTTTTATTTGTTTTTTTATTTTTTTATTTATCACACTGAAATTAATAAGTATTTTAATTTGATCATGTGCAAACATAGATATTACATTAGCCATTATTTGGTAAGACTTAAAAATTACAAAATTCAGGAAAAAATTCTTGAATTATAGTCCTTTTTACTTTAATCTAAATGAGAATTATTCTCATAGTGAGAATGTGTTTCATTCACATAACTCTTTTATCTACAACTTTGCAATGATAACCCCAAGGAATCTACCCAATATGGCAAATTTCAAAAAAATGGCTTGTTTCAAAAAAGCGTCAATAGCTGCATCGATTTTATTACTATCACAGCAAGTATTTGCTGGTGATTCAGTGACTATTTACACAACAAGAGAACCTAAGTTAATTGAGCCTATTCTTGAGAGTTTTACTGAACAAAGTGGCATTAAAGTAAACTCCATCTTTGTCAAAGAGGGTTTATTAGAAAGAGTTAAAGCTGAGGGCACTACGTCACCTGCTGATATTTTAATGACTGTTGATATTGGAAATTTAGTAGATCTAGTTGAAGCTGGACTAACCCAACCTATTGATTCAGAAGAATTAAAAAAACATATTCCTGAAAACTTGCGCGACCCTAATGGTAACTGGTTTGCTTTATCTTTACGTGACAGAGTACTTTACGCTGCTAGTGATATGTCTATAGACTCTTTTAGTTATGAAGATTTAGCTAAGCCTGAATTTAAAGGTCGTGTCTGTATTCGTTCTGGTCAACATCCTTATAATATTGGTCTAATCGCAGCAATGATTGAACATAACGGTCCAGAAAAAACTGAGCAATGGCTAAGAGATGTAAAAAATAATCTTGCACGTAAAGCCACTGGTGGGGACAGAGATGTTGCTCGTGATATTTTAGGTGGGATCTGTGACTTAGGGTTAGCGAATGCTTACTACGTCGGAAAAATGAAAAACGCTGATGCAGGATCAGAAGAACGTCAATGGGGTGATGCCATTAAAGTGATTCGCCCGAGTTTTAGCCAATCACCTAATCAAGGGACCCATGTCAACATCAGTGGTGCGGGTATTGCGCTTAATGCAAAAGAGAAAGAAAATGCAATCAAATTAATGGAGTACCTGGTTTCAGAAAAAGCACAGTCTTTGTATGCTAAATCAAATTATGAATACCCTGTAAGAAAAGGTGTGGAGCTTGACCCTATCGTGGCAAGTTTTGGTCAACTCAATATTGATGCAATCTCTCTTACTGATATAGCAAAACATCGTGAAGAAGCCAGTAAACTAGTTGATAAAGTAGGATTTGACAACTGATTTGATGGAGATCAACGATGTCTCAGTAGCTTTAAGTTAGCTAACATTTAAGTTACTGATTTCCATTTTAAGATTTATCTCCTCATTTTCTTGGGCTCTAAAATTTATTGAGCCCTTTATCTATTTATTATGTTTAGCTCCGGCCATTTATTCAGTACTGCTTTAGTATCAGAGCTGCATATAATCTTATGTGATGCATATCTACTGTGACACATATAGCCTAAGTTTGAGTGAGTAATCTCACTCATTTTTTTCACTTTATATACCTAATGGCAATCACGATGCAGGTTTTGCTGATACTGAACGCTCACAGCATGGGCATTAGGATGATATCCGCTCATGCAACTTGAAGTAACTTTAGTATATGGCTATCTGTATTGTTTTAGTACATCATTTGCCATTCATCCTCAGTCAATATATGAGGATTAGTAGGTATATTTAGCCCTTGTTTAGTTAGGATATATTGATAGTAAAAATCAAACGCTAATACATTTTTAACATATTGTCGAGTTTCTGGATAAGAAATCGCTTCAATAAATTGGACACTATCCACTTGGCTTTGAGTGCGGTTAAGCCAAAAAGCTACTCTTGCTTTACCTGCATTATAAGCGGCTGTTGCAAAAATACGGTTATTATCATAATCAAGCAAACGATCATTTAGGTAATTCACCCCAATTTGAATATTCATTAAGGGGTTAAGAAGATCTTTATCTGATTGATAATTCAATATATCGTGCTCTTTTGCCACTTGCTTTGCTGTTGCTGGCATAACCTGCATTAATCCTTTAGCTCCTGCAGGAGATATAACATCGAATGACCATGCACTTTCTTGTCTAGCAATCGCGAGTGCATAACTGAGTGTGACTTCTTTAGTGTTTACATGCTGTTTAAAAGTATCAAGGTAAGCAGTTGGAAACCTCAGTTCAATAGAATCCCAAAGTTTACCGTCAATAGTTGCGCTAACTGCAAGCTCAGCCCACCCCCTATCTATAGCATATTGTGCCAGTCCTATTTGCCCTGTTTTATCTGTATTGAGTGTTCCAAATCGCCACTCCCTTCTCGCAGGTCCTAACTGACCAAGCGCCATAAATTCTGAAACTCGCTCAATGATTTTTTTATCATGTGCAGAAAGGACAACCTTGTTAGTTTGAGGTACTTTCAACTCATAAGGCACATTTAGAGTCTGAGCAGCTACCATAGGGTAAAAACCTCTACCATCTATTAGCTTCAATAACAGTTCATTCGCTTGTTCAGTTTTATCGTCTTTTAATAGAAGTCTTGCTTGCCAATACATCCATGTATCTTCTTGTTTAGCTTCTTGGGAAAGCTGTTCAATACCTAAACGGATTGTGTCCCAATCATTTTCCCTTAGTGCAATCCGGATACGATAAGCAATCAATTCATCATTGTTTGTTTTTTGAAATAAATCCTCTCTTAACGCACGTTCCTCTTTTGAAGGATTGTTGAGAAAAAGAAGTTGTTTTAAAAGAATATCGCTAAGTAATTTCCTTTGATCGTCATTAAGCGCCTGTGCTTTTGCAAAACTATCCTGTAACGCTATTGCTGAGCTCAGATAATACTTTGCATGATATGTGAATGCATGCAAGGCAATTTTTTGCGTAACTTTTGTGAACGGTTTGTCTATCAATGGCATAATATCCTTTGAATTTTTTAGCCATGCCAAAAGCGCACTTTCTTGCTCTCGAATTTCAGGAGATAACTGCTTTACTAAATAATTGGCTAATTGCATATTGTTTCCATTAATAGCTAAAACTGCTCTTTCTAAAAGCGCATTGTCTTTATCTACTTGCGTTAAGTAATATTCAACAATGCTATCACAACGTTTAGGTAAACTCCTCTCACTAAGCCACAGAGTTGATAATGTTTTAAGATCAATATTGATACCATTATTCAATGCGCTTTGGTGTAAGATACATTGATTTTCAATTGATAAAGCGTCATAGCTCATTTCAATGCTTGTTCGGAGTAATTCAATAGAAGTCCACGCATCTGTAACAGCCCATTTTTGTAAAAAAGAGGCAATTAAACTTTCATTTACAGCAGATTTGGGCTCTGTTTGAATAAAATGAATGACTTCTTCTACAGAAATATCTTCTAGATGTTCGAGCATTAACCGATATTCTGCATACCTATGAAGCGGATACCCCTTAAGGCCAATGAGCTCAGTTTGGTTTTCTTTGAGCGAAGTTGTGGTCAAATTGGCTAAAAAATGTTGATAAATCTCTCTTTGTAAAACTGAAGCAAAAACAGAAGTTGAATTCAAGGTGAAATATAAAAGAAAGCCAATTAAGATAAAAGATAAATTATAAGAGGAGTTTTTTTTAAAAAGCACAGGAGTATCTCAACCTTTGGGTTAATAATTATCCTTACTCCCTCTCATTTAATCTCAAAGGGAGTAAGATCAATCGACTCTTTTGTCAGCTGTAAATTGGATTAAAGACAGATCATTCAAAACAAGCTTTATAATTTGAGTTTCACCTCTGTCTTAAAATTTTTATTAGATGGATTTATTCTCAATTTTATAAGAGATAAATAACTTAGCCTGATTGACAGTGTCAATATCGCTTAATTTATTTTCCCATTTTTTTAGACGTTTATTCATAGACTGCCAGTCAAGCGAATCAAAACGTTCTAGTAATCTTAATAATTCAGAGGAAATATGCTGCTTGATAAAAATTTGATAATACTCAGTCGCCTTTCCTATATCTCCCTCATTCAAGAATGTTTCAACAAGAATAGATTGGATTAAAGCATCTTTTTTGTCTATGCGAGGTAAAGATTCCCACCATTTGACTAGACCATCAACGCTTTCTTCTTTGATGATTCTTAGCATTAATCCATGGTAGCTCTCTTTTTTAAATTCTTCAATTTGAGTGTATGAATAGACCCCTTGCTTAGACAAAGTAGGCAGTAATTGAATAAGTGCACTATAAGCCTTAGAGCCTAAATAAATTTGTGCAGACAGTTTAAGAACTTCTGGATGTATCGGTTTAGAGATTCGCAAACGTTCAATTCTCACTGTTGCTGTATTAAAATCCCCTTTTTCAATCAGTAATCTAATCTGAGTTAAATCCAAGGCTAACTCATTATCAAATTGTCCTGCTGAAGCTAAGACTAAATAGTGCTGACTACCATCAAAATTACCCTGTTTTTGGGCTATTTCAGCGGCTAATAGGTAATTTAACGCAGGGAATTGAGCATGCTTAGCTCCTTTAATTAAAGCTTTTTCAGCCAATTTTAAATCGCCTTCTAGAAATTTCATCAACGCAAGCTGAGTTTGATTTTCTGACGCTCTTTTTTTACGAGTAGAAAACCAACCAGAAACACTTTTAGTTTTCAAAAAGACTCTTTTTAAGATCGCCATAATAAACCAATAAATCAACAATAACGCCAATAGCATAACGATAAGAACTGTTACAGTTGTCTCAATTTCATAGCCAGACATTTGTATAAACACAACACCCTGCTGCTCAATTAAAAACGGCCCTAATCCCAAAGCAACCAATCCAATAATAAAGATTATAAGCAATTTAATCATTATGACCGCCTTTATAAATTATTGTTTGAAGTGTCTAAAGGAGTTTTGGTATCGTCTTGGTACATTTTTTCAGCCAGTGAATCTCTAGTTATTGTGTCAGTATCAGAATTTCTATTAACGTCAGTTTTAGAAGTCTCTGCTGAATCAGAGTCACTTGAAGAACCTATGATAGGTCGATTATCCTCCTTAGGAAGAACCCACTTTAATACTCTTTCATTCACGAGCCGCTCTAAGGGTTCTCGAGAGACAAAGGAATTTGGGAGAGATAAAGTCAATTGCTGAGCTTTAAGCGAGTTTAATTCCATCAGAAAATGCTGAGTCAGAGGATCTTCGCTATCAAAAAAATCGGTAACATTTAAAATAATGTCTTCAATCGTTTCTTTATAAACAGACGCTTGCTGTCTTGAAACAGATTGAGTCGCAAGAAATAGTCTTGCTCGAATATTTTCTTTTAGATATATGGCTTGTTCTGGGCTTAATATCACATTTCCTTGACTGTCCACTCGTCTGATCTTAATAAAATCCTGAGAAAAATCTTGCAGGCTAGCCAAAAAGTTCTGGCGCCAATCCCCTACATTTGCTGAAATTTCTGACATTTGTGCCTCAGATGTTGTTGGTCGCCTAAATTCAGGTTTAAGAACCAGCTTGTCAACACTTCTTGTAAGAGCGCTTAATTTTGACACAATACCATCAACATCAGGAGGATTAATAGCAGCTAAGGTTGCTATATCAGAAGATATTGCCTCTCTGATTGGAACTAAACTACTATCATTCATCTGCGCTAAGCTATTATCAGCGGTTTTTAAAAGCGTCATAGCCGTGAGGATATCTTTCTCAGCCCACAGACGTCTTGCCGCCATTTTTACGTAAAAGTCAGCTTGAGAAATTAACCAATCGGAATTATCTTGTGTAGCCAATCGGTTTACTTTTTGCTCTAAAGCCGCTAGCCTAGATTGTGCTGTTTCTTGTTCTAAAGAAAATGTTTTTAAAGCCTTTTGCTGAGATTCACTAAACAAATCCAATGATTGATTCATTTGGGTATTTAATAGCGTAATTTTATTGATTTCACTCTCTTTTTTATCTTGTTGTTGCACAAATTGATTTTGAAGAAGTGCTATTTCTTGTTGCAATTGAGTCTGATTGTTTTCAATATTTGCTAAGATAGCCGCTTTGTTTATCTCTGTTTGCTTTTGAAAATAGATAAAGTTGCCACCCACAGAAGCTGCAGCAATAACAATAGATAAAAGCGACAAATATAATGGACTTTTAGAAGTCTTATTCATAGGCGTTGAGTTCCTATCTAAATCATTTAAATTAACAAAATCTTTTTTAATGTTTTGGTTCCTAGATGTTTTATACTTTTCATTACCTGAAAACATTGTGTTATCAAGTGTTGTATCATCGGATTTATCATCGTGAGTGAAGTCATCACTGTTCAGAGTTTTTTCAATATTAGAAGGAACTTGAGTGTTGTTGGAATCCATATGATCGCTATTTATCGTTTGCGTTGATATATTTTCTTTTTTAGATAATGTGATATCTTTAGAATCCATGGCATTTAAAGTCTCTTCAGCTTTACTATTGAATATTTGATTACTTTTATCATCAATCTCATCTCTTCTATCGACTTCTTTGCTATCTAATTGACTAGACGCTTCAGAATCTTTTGTATGTTCTTGAGAAATCTCAGAATGAGTATTATTCTCTATAGTACCTTGAGAGAGAAAATTCTGGTGTTCAGTATTTTCCAATTTTTCCTTATTATCTCCCATCACACTCACCTTTGTTGTAAATACGCATTTAATAATTAACTTTATGTTCCTACCTTAGATTATCATTTTCAACACATAATAGAAATAGCGAATTTAGATTTGGACTTGAATTTGCATTAATTTGGGGTCATTGAAGGTGCTTTTTCAGTTTAAGCTATCTTCTTCTGAATAAAAGATCTTGCTTATTCCAAAAGAATAATCATACGAAGAGTTGTATTCGGATGTTACTTTATGCATAAATGAAAAAAAGGTCTACCCAGCATCGTGACGGTTAACTCACTATATTAAATTCGACAATTGTGAATAAGATCACGACAGTTTTTACCTTTCTGCTCTTAATTCAATTTATTATATAGACATTGAAGCAACTTAACTATATATACAAAAACTTAATTAAGGTCACCGATGAATATCAAACTCAAACTTAAAGTCATTTTATTTTTACAATTCTTTGTCTGGGGAAGTTGGTTAATTAGTTTGGGCGGGTACATGTCTGCTACGTTGAATTTCAATGGACTTCAAATTGGCGCCGTTTATGGTTCGTTGGGACTTTCTTCATTATTAATGCCTAGTCTTCTAGGAATAGTCGCCGATAAGTGGATTCCAGCCAATAGGCTTTATATTTTTTGCCAGCTTTTTGGTGCCATAATGCTGGCTTTAGCCGCAACAGCAACAACACCTGGAGCCATGTTTCTGTTCATTTTACTCCACTGCTTAGCGTTTATGCCTACAATAGCTATGAGTAATGCAATAAGCTATTTTGCGCTCGAGAAAGAAGGATACGATGTTCTATCCACTTTTCCTAAAATTAGAATCTGGGGCACAATTGGATTTATTTTCGCCATGTGGACCATCAGTTTCCTTAAACTTGAATTAAGTCACAAACAATTACTTATCTCTTCAGGTGCTGCCGTACTTTTAAGCATTGTTGCTCTCATTCTACCTAAGATCCCTGTCGAAAAAGCACAAATAAATAAAGGGTTGGCTAGTTTATTGGGCTTAGATGCCTTTAAACTTTTAAAACAACCAAAATTAGCTGTTTTTTTTATTTTTACTATTTTTCTTGGCGCAATTTTGCAGATCAATATTAATTTTTCAAGTGCATTTATCCAAGATTTTAAACAGTACCCAGAGTATTCTGAAAGTTTCGTCGTGCTATACCCTTCTTTTTTATTATCATTGTCGCAAATAGCTGAAGTGTTTTTTATTTTATGTGTACCATTTTTTATGCGTAAATTTGGCATTAAATACGTGATGCTGATCAGTATGCTAGCATGGGGATTAAGATTTGGACTATTTGCAATAGGTGATCCGAGTGTCATTGGTTCCCTCTTATTAGTACTTTCAATGGTCATTTATGGTTGTGCTTTTGATTTTTACAATATTTCAGGAGGTCTTTTTATTGAAAAATCAGTACCCTCAAACATTAGAAATAGGGCACAAGGGCTATTTCTCACTATGAGTGGAGGTATAGGTGCTTATATGGGAGCGATTAGTAGTGGGTTAGTTGTCGACTTGTTTACTAACACTGATAACATCAAGGATTGGCAAGCAATATGGCTCACTTTTGCCGCGTATTCAGTTCTACTTGCACTGATTTTCTTTTTTGTCTTTAAAGAGAGTTCTAGTGAAGAATCTTCCTTGAATAAGCAAGCAAAAACAGCCTAAACTCATACGCAGCCCATTAACTTGAAGAAACTAACTAACCACAATGGGCAGCTAAACAGCTTTTATTTTAATTACTCTTCTCTTGCCATTCACTTATTTGAAATTAAGCATTAGTGCAACCATGTGACAAGTTCAGAAATTAGCAAAAAAAGAGTTTTTATTTGTTAATTTAATATCTTGCTTTAATTAAGTTGATATCTTGCTTTAAGTAGTCGCATCATTTCAACATTTTGCTGCCACTGACAAACAACTGGCATAAGTGTATGTGGCAAACATGGCATGTAGGGTGCTGGACCAAATTCAGGGGTAAATGTGACAGGTCCTGATGTTTCTGAAATTAAATTATCCACTATTTTATCCCACCAACTCAGATGTTGTAATAGTGCTAATTCATTCTCTTTGGCTAAAAAATCATTCACCTGAGGGCCTTGGCTATAGCCGACTCTTGCATGGGTATGGCGGATAAATGGAATGATGGAATTGATCATTTCACTTTGATCTTCTAGTAAGGATTCACATACACAGCACCAGTGTGAAAAATCTGCAGTTAATTTTAATGTTGGGAATTTAGCCAAATAGGGTAATAATAATTTCGGATGAGCATTAAATCTACTCCTATGAATCTCATGAACAATTTCAACACCTGATTTGGCAGCAATATCTTCTGCAGTTTCTATTAATTCTACATTTTGTTCAAAATCATAAAAATCTTTACCAGTCTGAGTATTAATTTTTAATGGTTTGTAACGACAGGCTTCGGTTAGGACTTTTATCATCGTTTTTTTATGGGTTTCAAAATCGGCATCAAATGCAGTTAACCACTGCTGTGCTATCAACTTTAAATTTTTACTTTCTAATAACTCTAACTGACATTCAATCTCCGAATCTGTTCCCAATAAAGCCATTTCAACGCCATCAAAACCAACTTCTAAAGCGTTGGAAATAAATGTATCAAAACTTGAGGTATTTCCCCATATTGGAGCAAAAAATAAAATTTCTTGTGGCATAGGAATCCTATAATAAAAAATAAAAAAAAATGAAATTGATAACAACCAACGCGATAATTTAGCAAAATTAATGGTAAATGCCCTTGCCTAAACAGCTATTTATCAAAAATAAAATGCCTAGACTAACTAGGCATTTTATTTTAAAAAAGTATCCATTAGTCAGGTGTTTTGCCAACTAAATGAAACCTCTTGCTGGAAATTCAGGTGTTCTTTGAATCCAATTTTTCTCAGAGTATTTGGTTTTACCGTCAGTCACATGTAAGGTATACGCGTGACGTGATATTGGAGAACGATTTGGAGCACTATAATGAGGCAAAAGCCCATGAAAACAGACTAAACTACCTGCTTTAACTTCTAAAGGTACCGCTGTGGAATCATCAGGCCAAGGCGTATCATCTAATTTATCAACCCAAATTTTATTCCCTTCTCTTTTAAACAATTCCCGAAGCGGTGATCTATGCCCACCTGGCTCAGCCCAAAGACAACCATTTTCCTTGGTTGCATCTTCAAGCGCGAACCAAAAAGTCGTTACACTTATAGGGTCACTATCAAAATAGGTCGCATCTTGGTGCCATCTGACTTCACCACCAATACCTGGTTGTTTAAAAATATACATTGACTGCCAAATTTGTGGTTGACTTAATCCAAGTTGTTTTGCAACCGTATCTAATTCTTTTGTTCGAGAGAATGCTTCAAACACTGGTTCAATATCGTGCATAGCATGGCCAATTTTATTTATTGATAACTCTTTAGCTTGCTTAAGTTCACCATTGTCATTAAAAGCTTCCTCTTCAAAAAAGCACGTGACTGTATTGGCAGAATTTAAAAAATGATTTGTAATGTTATTTTCCTGATTCTGTGTGGTAAAAATCGCTTTAGAAGTATTAGGGTCAAATTCATCAACAATTTTTAATGCTCTTTGCCTTAATGCTGCTATTTCTTCCTTAGTTTTAAAATTAGGAATAATGATATATCCCTCTTTCTGATACTGAGCAATTTGACTTTCTGTTAGCATAAGAACTCCATTGAACGAGTGAATAGACTATTATTAAAACAGCCTAGGTTGATTAAATCAATAATTAGTAGAACTGAATCAATGGTATAGCCATTTATGGATTAGGTGGATTTTTAGATAAAATTATTCTATAAAAATTAAAACGCATCATCTGAGAAAGCATAATTATAAACGAGAACAGTGGAGTGATAAAGTTAAAAAGGATCACTGTACAATTAGTTTGAACAAGATCACTTTTTAAGCTACCCTTTAATTTCAATTCTCTATATCACCACGACTCAAAAGTCACATCAAAACTATATTTAAACTATATTAAATATTGAATTTGATTGAATTTGATTATCTTAATGTACCAGACTTAATAGATTTATTGATCTAATCGATTGCAAAATCTACTGGTTTGGAAGAAAATAGAAAGATACAATTATTAATACAAAATTATATTCAATTGACTACGGTTTTATCATAATTAAAGAGGGGGACTCTAAGAGGTACACTATGAATTCTTTTTATGATTGGATTTAGTAAGTATATTTTGTAGAATTTCCTTGAATGATGGATATTTAAGCTTTTATTTACTTATCATTTTGGACTATGTATTTTGTGTCATATTTATAAATAATTTTTCTAACAATAACTAAGAGGCTAAGTTATGGCAAAGTGGTACCAACTTTCTACTGATGAGCTATTTTCTAAAGTCGCATCAAGTTCTCAAGGATTGAGTCAACAAGAACGAGAAGCCCGCTTAAAGGAAAATGGTCCAAATTTATTGACCAAAGGGAAACAAGAAACGGAGTTCCAAAAATTCATTAAGCATTTTAATGATCTTCTTATTTTTGTGCTTATCGCCTCTGGTATTCTTAAAGGTGCAATTGGCGCCTACACTGAAATGATTATCATTTTTTTAGTGGTCATCATTAATGCGATTATTGGTTATGTTCAAGAACGTAAAGCTAATAACTCGCTCAATAGTTTAACCAATATGATGAGCTCTGATGCGACGATTCTGGTTAATAACGAAAAAGTCGTAGTTGATGCCTCAACTTTAGTCGCTGGTGACGTTGTATTACTGAGCCCTGGTAATATTGTTCCTGCCGATCTTAGAATTATTGAAGGTTTTAATCTGGTTGTTGAAGAAGCCATTTTAACTGGGGAGTCAGTGCCTATTGAAAAAAATAATCAAGCTATTACTGAAGAGGCCGACTTAGGTGATAGAATTAATTTGGCCTTTTCAGGTACCTTGGTTAATAGTGGTTCAGGTAAAGGCATTGTTGTAGAGACAGGTGATAGAACTGAATTAGGTAAAATAAGTGAAAGTCTCAAATCAGTAGATCAGACCATTACACCTCTCATCCAAAAAATGAAACTGCTTAACAAGCAAATCTTCGGCATATTAAGCATTCTTATAGTTATATTATTAATTTTCAGCTTAATGTTCCGCGAATTTTCTTCAACCGAACTCGTATCAGCCATGATAGCCTTAGCGGTTTCTGCAGTACCTGAAGGATTACCGGCCGTTCTCTCCATCATACTTGCCATGGGGGTAGGTCGCATGGCTTATGAAAAGGCCATCATAAAAAAAATGCCTGCGGTTGAAACACTTGGAAGCATGAGCGTTATTTGTTCTGACAAAACCGGTACACTCACAAAAAATGAAATGAGTGTAGTCTCTGTAATTACAAAGCAAACCACTTACACCGAACTTGAAGCACCAATCAAGTGGGAAGAGAGTAGTTTAGGCATGCAGCGCCTTTTAGAAATTGGACTTTATTGCAACGATACAAAAATTGATTATCATGACGGAAAACGTGAAGTCATAGGTAACCCTACTGAAGCTGCATTACTAGAATTGAGTTACAAAGCGAACCTTAGTCAAGATAATCATACACTATACAAAATACCCTTTGATTCATCTTACAAGTACATGGCCACGTTAGTCGAAATTAACAATCAACGCTTTATCTATTTAAAAGGTGCTCCTGATGTCCTTCTTGATTTATTAACTTTAGAACTTAACGGAGATGAGACGGGTATTCTTGATAGAAAGTATTGGGAATCTCGTATAGAAGAATTTGCCAAAAAAGGACAACGTGTACTTGCCGCAGCTTTTAAAGAAGTGGATAAATCTGTCGAAAATTTAACGCATGACTCCATCAAAGAAGGAATGTTGTTCGCAGGTCTTTATGGGATTATCGATCCACCTAAAAAAGAAGCGATTGAAGCAGTTGGTATTGCCCGTGAAGCAGGCATTAGCGTTAAAATGATAACAGGAGATCATAAAGAAACAGCTATCGCAATTGCTAAAGAAATTGGTATAGAACATTACGACAAAGCACTTGTCGGTAAAGAACTTGAAGAAATGAGCGATGATGACTTGAGAAAAGTGGTCTTAACTCATGATGTGTTTGCAAGAACCACCCCTGAGCATAAACTAAGACTTGTGAGTGCTATCCGAGATCATGGCATGATTGCAGGAATGACAGGAGATGGGGTAAATGATGCGGCTGCACTCAAAAAAGCAGACATCGGTATTGCAATGGGAATCAAAGGAACTCAAGTAACCAAAGATACTGCAGACATGGTCCTTGCAGATGATAATTTTGCTACTATTGTTAAAGCGGTTAAAGAAGGCCGGCGTGTTTATGATAATCTGCAAAAAGCGATTTATTTTGCTCTACCTACTGCATTCTCGCAAGGATTACTAGTAGTTATCTCAATTCTTGCAGGGATAGAATTACCTCTGACACCAGTACAAATACTTTGGTTAAATATGGTCACGACCATCACTCTATCATTTGCACTAGGGTATGAGCCTTATGCTAAAGATGTGATGCAAAGAAAACCAAGAAATCCTAAAGCCAACATACTAGATACTTATGCAATTATACGAGTCGCTTATGTCTCATTAATCATTGGTTTATTAGGTTTTATCATAGGTGGAATTTTAAGAGATAATGAAGCTGATGTAGCTTTAATCCAAACCACGATTCTGCAAACTTTAGTATTTGCTCAAGCGTTTTATATGATCAACTGCCGAGAAATTCATAAATTCTCTATTACTCCTACCATCAAGGAGAATAAAGTGCTTTGGTATTCACTAGGTATTTTATTGATCTTACAAATCGCTATTATTTATCTGCCGTTTATTAACGGTGTTATGGAAACTGCCCCACTTGGATTTAAAGAATTAGCATTATCTTTTATTGCAGGCTTATCAACCTTTGTTATCGTTGAGGCAGAAAAATTCTTTTATCGTAAAATGAAGAAATCTAATTAATAGTTAATTATAAACTAGCACATGCATCCCTCCTTTTATATTTTTAAGGAGGGATTAAAAAATGATACATAAAAAATACTCCCCCTATTTGCCCTATTTCTATTCATATCCAAACATAGATTATTCTTACAGAACTTTTCACTCCTAACATTTAAAATCTAGCATGCATTTTTTTTTAACTATGGTAGAATTAAAAAGTAAATCAGCTCCGCTGTTTTTTTAATTCTTATCTCTTACTTTTATAACGTTCTTTAACATTAAGTGGATTAAACTATGCATCCTATGCTAAATATTGCCGTTCGCGCTGCAAGACGTGCTGGCACAATCATTACTCAACATCTATCAAACCCTTCTGCTGTAGAAACTATGCAAAAAGGTCAAAATGACTTTGTCACGAATGTCGATAAGCAAGCTGAAGCAGCAATTATTGAAATAATCAAAAAATCTTATCCTGATCATACTATAATTGGTGAAGAAAGTGGTCAAATTGCAGGCAATGACAATACGGTTCAATGGGTGATCGATCCACTTGATGGTACAACAAACTTTGTCAAAGGATTCCCTCATTTTGCTGTTTCTATAGCCGCTAGACAAAATGGTCGCACTGAAATTGCCGTAGTGTTTGATCCTATTCGAAATGAACTTTTCACTGCTGTTCGTGGTCAAGGCGCTCAACTGAATGGTTACCGCCTGCGTATGAAAGATGTTAAATCAATTGAAGGTACAATTTTAGCAACTGGCTTTCCTTTTAAATATAAACAATTCTCTGCTAACTTTATCGGCATGCTAAATGCCCTATTCGTCGAGTGCGCTGACTTTCGTCGAACTGGGAGTGCAGCGCTCGATCTTGCTTATGTTGCAGCAAATAGAGTGGATGGTTATTTCGAAATAGGGCTAAAACCATGGGACTTTATGGCTGGAGAACTGATTGTTAAAGAAGCGGGCGGTATAGTGACCGATTTTGTTGGCGATAATAACTATCTTGAATCTGGCAACTTAGTTGCTGGTAACGGAAAAGTGGTGAGAGGCATACTAAATAAAATTCGCGAACATCTTACCCCATCGTTAAGCAAATAATGATTTAAACGCTGTCATCTCTATGTCAGCGTTTTTTAGTTTTTAACCCAATTAGAAACAATCAAATCAATATTTACTTATTGATTTGATTGTTAGCAATAAATATTTAACTTCACTTTGCAGGTTTATGAATATCATAACTCTATAAATTTCAAGTGACTTCTATTTATTTGAAATGACGAGCAAAAGAGGAATACCATGTCATCTCAACAAGAAAAATCAATAACTATCAAAACTAAACTTGATGATTTTTTTGCGATTAGCGCTCGCAATTCAACTATAAAAACTGAAATTTTGGCTGGATTTACTACCTTTTTAGCAATGGTATATTCTATCATTGTTGTGCCGCAGATGCTTTCGGATGCAGGATTTCCAAGAGAGAGTGTCTTTATAGCAACCTGCCTAGTTGCTGGATTCGGCTCATTACTGATGGGGATTTATGCCAAATTACCCATGGCAATAGGTTGTGCTATTTCTTTAACCGCCTTTACAGCATACAGTATGGTTGCTGGTCAAAACATTCCAATTCCAACTGTACTCGCAGCCATCGTTATAATGGGTGTCATATTCACACTAATTTCCGTTACAGGGATAAGAAGTTGGATTTTAGCAAATCTGCCTATAGGTATTGCACATGGAACAGGAATTGGCATAGGACTTTTTTTATTTTTAATTGCAACCAATACCGTGGGTATCATCATAAAAAATCCTAATGCTGGGTTGCCTGTAGTGCTAGGTGATTTCACGGATTTCAAAACGGTAATGACCTTATTAGGGCTTGCTGCTATGATAGGAGTAGAACGCCTTAGAGTACCTGGCGGTATATTACTCGTGATGATTATAATTTCAGTGATAGGATTAATATTAGATCCTAATGTCAGCTATTTAGGAATCATTTCTTTACCTCAAATAAATAGTGATGCTTCTCTATTTTTTGCAGCTGATTTTAAATCCGCTTTTACTCTTGCTCTCATGCCAACTATTTTAGCGTTAGTCATGACAGCTGTTTTTGATGCAACAGGAACCATCAGAGCAGTAGCAGGCCAAGCAAATTTATTGGACAAAAATGGCCAAATTATTAACGGAGGCAAAGCGCTAAGCGCTGACTCAGTGAGCAGCATATTTGCAGGATTTATAGGGATCTCTCCTGCGGCTGTTTATATTGAATCAGCATCGGGCACTGCTGCAGGCGGTAAAACAGGTTTGACCGCTGTGGTCGTAGGATTACTTTTCTTACTTATGCTGTTATTCTCCCCACTTGCAGCACTTGTTCCGAGTTATGCAACAGCACCTGCGCTCATGTATGTAGGTCTCTTAATGCTGAGTAATGTGACTAAGCTAAACTTTGACGATCCCGTTGATGCGATGTCAGGTTTAATTTGTGCAGTATTCATTGTACTGACTTCCAATATTGTTACCGGGATCATGATTGGCTTTGGATGTTTGGTCGTTGGAAGAGTTGTTGCGAAAGAATTTAATAAACTCAATGTAGGAACTGTCCTCATAACAATCGCTTTAATTACTTTTTATGCTTTTGATCTCAATCTTAAATAAAAAAAAGTAAACTCTATATTTGCAATAGCAGTAAATGATTCTAAAAGTGTCTTTAATCATTTGATAACATTTTTAAATGATGGCTTGTTTCTGCTATTGCTTTATTGGCTCACATTGACACCATGACGATTATTTCTATTCTCTATCTCGTATCTTCTATCTTATATTTTCTTTAAATTTGTTAAATTTTTTCTCACTGTAAATTAAATAGATCACTGAGCTTATTTCTTTATTTTTCTGAACTGGTATCTAAATAGTAGCACTGCCCTTGAGCTAACTGAGTGAAAAATTCATGACGAGGAAATAGATGCTTAGGTATAAATAAAGTGGTAAAGTTTTTCAACTCTATCGACTTCTCTTTAGCTAATGTTTGATTAACATCGACTTGAATATAGTCATTTAATTTGACGACTCTTAATTTTGGCCATGGAACAAAGCCTTGAAACTGAGGTGTTTGAATTAGTAAACCATCGAGAAATGCTGCAATTTTATAATTGGGACTTGCTAAGTTATCATAGGAACTCTTTTTATATTTAATTCCACTTGCTAACGTAAACCTTGAACCCATGATAACTATTACACTAAATCCTATAAGAAAAATAAGCCCTATAGCAAATAGAACATGATGCACATCTCTATGCAAAGAGTCAGGATAAAAAACAAAATTGACTCTATTTAAAATTAGAAATACCAAAATTCCTAAGCTAATGAGATGACTAGCCTTATGATCACGACTAAATCTTATTCTATTTAATTTTTTGCTTTGTTCAGTAGCATGGAGAAACTCTTCTTTTGTTTGAGTATATTCTACTTTAGCCAACAGAAGAAAAGGGTTAAAATTGTTTGAATTTGTCATTTTAATATGTCTTTTTACTTAGTTTGTTATCAATTCTACTGAAGTGCCTAGGCTCAATTAAACAGCTGTATAAATCCTACAAATATGGCTGTTGAAATAGATACTGACAATAAAAAGTGAAATACACTATACTTATTTTTTCTTTTTGCATTTAATTCATTAAATTGCAAAAAATTTTTAGAACCATTAGCTAGTAACTTTTGGACTTTTTCATCATCAAGTGATATCTCATTTAAGTTATTAAATACATCCATAAGGGAATAACGAGTATCTCCTTCAAAATTAAATTGGCACTCCTGACAATAATTCTTCAAGTACCCTATTCGGGTAACCATATCACTCTGACATTGAGGGCAGTTAACTTTTGTATTTGCGATTGTTTCCATTATTGAAGAACCTTTTTACTTAGCAAATAAATTATTATTTATTATTTATTATTTCCATTTAATCATTCTAAATGTATATATATCGGGTTTTATTTGTACATTAGTTATTTTGCAACATTACCAGCAATATTTAATGCATCCCAAGTCCTTGCAAAAGGAGGGGCATAGACAAAGTCCATCATCCCTAATTCATCAACAGTGAGCTGACTATATATGGCCACACTTAAGGCATTAACGCGACCAATAGCCCCAGCTTGATAATTACCCAATATTTGCCCACCCAATAGAATTCTAGATTGAGAGTGATAAATCAGCTTGATGTAAATATCTGTCTGAGGAGGAACATAATCAGTTCTGTTTTTATCCTTGATAAAAACTGTCTTATAGTCAATTTCAGCAAGTTCTGCTTCTTGTTCAGAGATCCCAACTCGCCCTACTTCAATATCAAAAACACGTACCCCACACGCCCCTAAAGTTCCGATAAAAGATTTTTCCTCTCCTGCTAGATTATCCCCAACTAATCGGCCTAATTTATTAGCTGTTGTGGCCAAAGGAATGTATCTATTCCCTAAAATTTTGTGGGGAACTGTCGCACAATCTCCTGCGCTATACACTCCTTTAATGGATGTTTCACCATATTCATTGACAATAATAGCGCCTCTATCATCGCATAAAATCGCACCTTCAGGCAAAAACTCAGTATTGGGACGAAACCCTGTGGCAATAATGAGCAACTCAACATCTAAATTTTGATCATTAAGCCTTAGCTGAAATGTTCGGGCTTTAGAACTTGGAGATACACCAAGTATTTTTTTATTTAAATGTAAATTAACACCATGAGATGTAAGTTGGTTAACTAGATGTTCAGTTATTTTTTCATCAAACGTTTTTGCTAGTACCGTTTTATTATGATCAATTAAATGTACTTCTTTATTTTGTAAGCGCAATGCCTCTGCAGCTTCGACGCCAATGAATCCTGCACCTAAAATCGCAATTTTATTTATGCCCAATAACTGTTCTTTAATATGTAGTGCGTCGTCGCGACTATGCATAGTGACATAATTTATGTTTTCCAGTCCTTCAATTGAAGGGATAATAGGCCTTGCTCCACTAGCAATCATCAACTTATCATAATGAAAATCTATTTCTTTATGATTTAGTAAATTAGCTTGAACAATTTTTTGGTTAAAATTGACATGCGTTACCGTATGATTCAATTTAATATCAATACCTATTTTAATAAAATCTTCAAATTCTCTTGCTGTCATTTGCTCAATATTAGCAAACTCCCCACCGATAAAATAGGGAATACCACACGCCCCAAAAGAAACATTATGGCTTTTTTCTAACACTGTAATTTTTGCTTGTGTATCTTGCTTTTTGATTCTAACAGCAGCGGATAGACCTGCTGCATTAGCGCCAATAATTACATAGTGAGTCATGTTTTTTAAATACTCCAATCAAAATTATATTATTAAGTCTTATTTGTATCCGTGAGTAATGATTCATCATTAACGGCATCTGGTTCTTCATTTCTAGATTCAGTGCTTCTAGGCTCAATATGTTCAAGTATAATTTTATTTTCTTCCGGTACACTTTCTATCTCAATGCGAGGATCGATGATTGCTGAACTCATCGGGTATTCAGGTACATGAGGAGTTTTTTCAGAATCTGATGAACTATTTTCGCATGGTTTGTTCTTGACAATAAATAGCACAGAAAATAAAAGCATAGCCATAACAAAAAACAAGATAAACATCACTTTAGATGTGAATAAATCCATGAAAAATCCTGTTATGATAGGTCCTAATCCAGCACCAATGCCGAAAATTGCCAATAATAATCCACTTAATGCCACTCTTTTAGCAGGATCAATATTATCATTAGCCAGTGCAACACCAACAGGATAGAGAGGAAACAAAAAAACGCCCGTTAAAAAAACATAAATAAGTAAAAATGTCTGAGACCAAAAAGCACCAAACCACAGAGGAATACTAGCTAATGCTAATAATAGTGCAAAACCTTGAATCAATTTCGTACGATTAATTCTATCAGAAAGCCATCCTGCAGGCCATTGGATAAGAAAACCTGCAATCATAGCGTATGCAACAAATTGACTACTTTGTTCATTGGTTAAGCCAATACTCTTTGCATAGACGGGTGCTAAGCCAAAAAATGCGCCAACCATCATGCCACTAAAGGCAACCGTCATAAGTGCTGGTAATACGGTACGCACAAAATATTTAATTTCTAATGGTGCTGCGATAATTGCATTTGGGTGAATTTTTCGTGTTGTGGCAACGGGTATTAAACTTGCTGCGTATAAAATAGCTATCATGACTAATTGTTGAAAGCCCAGTTCAGGAAAATATTTCAATAAAAATTGACCGCAAATTAACCCCATATTAACAGCAATCATATAGCCAGAGAAGACAGCCCCCCTATTTTTAGAATCACTTTGCTCATTCAACCAGCTCTCAATAACCATATATTGTGCCATCATCGCAAGACCAAGAATGAACCTAAAGCTCATCCATACATAACTGTTCTCAACTAAGGTATGAGATAAAATAACTATGGTACAAATTCCAGCACAAGCCACAAAAGTTCTGATATGACCAAAGCCTGCAATAAGAAGTTGCCCCACTTTAGTCCCTAGCACCATACCAAAGTAGTAGCTAGCAATGTTGGCACCAATGATGGTTGAACTTATCCCATGTTTTTCTAGGTAAAGTGAAATATAGGTATTAAAAAAGCCTGTTGCTGTAAGCATCAATAGAGTAGCAATGAAAAGTGCAGGAAAAGCGAAGATAGAAAGTTTCATAAAGTTTCCGCTAATAATTTTCCATAATATGGAATTTTAGGTAAAAATAAGTCATTTATAAGAATGATCTAGTGTAATCAATTTTCTTTAAAGTTTTAAGTGAAATGAGAAAATATTTATAATTATTTTCTCATTTACGTCTTTAATTCTTAGCTTTCACTAATAGCTTGACTTTTTTGCACTTACTTTCATTAATTTTAGAAATATTGTCTGTTTTATTGTATTTTTTTATTTTTAGAATATCTCTCTGACGCACTTTAAATCATTTTCTGTCATATATGTCCATATTCCTCTGAAAAAGCTCAGAAAATTCAATTCCGTATATTAAAAAATAAATAAATATTAATCTTTGTAATTAATGTGAGAAAGATCACGGCTATGATTTTCCATTTAATGCAAAATTAACGCGCTTAATAGAAAATAATTACCTTATATACCAATTTTCACTATCAACCAATAAAAAATATAAGAGGAATACAATGAATACTCAAAATGATGCATCCATGTTTATCGGAGAAGGTTTCGTAGGAGAAGGAGTTAATGCCGCTCATGTGAATATCATGCTTGGTCCTAAATCAGGACCAGTTGGACAAGCTTTCGTTAATGCGCTGGCTATGCCAAGACAAGGACATTGTCCATTCATGGTGATTATAAAACCAGGCGTACCTGTAAAGCCAGCCACAGTTTATGCTAATAAGGCCGAGATTTCGGGTGATTTGCACGGAAATGCGACCTGGGGAGCTTCACAAGCTGGGATTGCTAAAGCCATTACTGAAGCTCTTTTAGAGGGAACATTACCTAAAGAATCTGAAAATAATTGGTCAATAGTAGTTGCTCCATGGGTAAATCCCTCATGCGATGATTTAGATGCAATCTTTAAAAATAATTATGAAGCAACTCAGACCGCGATTAAAAATGCTATGTCTTCAAATTCTGAAATTGACAAACTTAAAGTGGCCTTGTCGCAATTAGGCAATCCTTTCTATCAGCCTAAATCCTAGGAATAGACATTTTAAATAAAAACGATTGATGATCCCAATTAGGAGGAGATCGAGGAGCGTTTATGAATACAACAAAACAAACTAACCCCAAATTAAGATTAAGACATTTAACCTTCTGGCCTGCATTTATAATGACGGCGGTTGCAGTCATCGTCTCATTAACTAATGGAGTCACTTTTGCCAAAGCCACAAAACAAATTGTTGGTTGGATCCTTGACCATTTTTCATGGGGATTTAGCCTTGCAGCGTTTGGATGTGTTATTTTATGTATCATTGTCTTTTTCTCACCTCTTGGGAATATTCGGATTGGTGGAAAAAATGCAACACCGATATTGACAAGAACAAAGTGGATAATGATAGCTCTTTGTACAACAATTGCGGCTGGATTGCTTTTTTGGGCGGCAGCTGAACCTTTATATCATTATTACTACCCACCAAAATCTTTTAACATAGAAGCCACTTCGCCTTCATCTGCCATTTTTTCTCTTTCAACAATGTTTTTGCACTGGACATTCACTCCTTTTGCAATTTATTGTGTCCCTGCATTGGTATTTACTTTGGTTTATCATAATTTAAATAAGCCATTTTCTATAGGTTCGATGCTTTATCCTGTTATGGGAAAAAAGGTTTATGGCAAAACAGGACAAGTGATCGATGGTATCGCATTATCAGGATTCTCTGCAAGTATGGCTTCTTCAATGGCAACAGGAATTATTGCCATAATGGGTGGACTTGCACTATATGGTGTCCAAAAAGGTAGTGTCGCACTTGCCGGCATTGGTGCTGCGATTGCTATTGTTGTCACACTCTCTTCTGTCAGTGGCCTTAAAAAGGGGATAACTTTACTATCTACAGTGAATACATGGGTATTTATGGGCATAGGTATCGCTATTTTCGTCTTTGGTCCAACAAGATTCATTTTGAATTTTAGCCTAGAGTCATTGGGTAATTATCTTGATAATTTCTTTCAAAAATCACTTATTACAGGTGCAGCTGAAGGAGAAAGCTGGGGACGAGATTGGACTATTTTCTACTTTTCATCTTGGATGGCGTGGGCTCCTTTAACAGCTATGTTCCTTGGGAAAATTGCAAGGGGATATACCGTCAAAGAATTCCTTGCGGTAAACTTACTCATCCCCAGTGTTTTTGCGGGTATTTGGACAAGCATATTCAGTGGAAGTGTTCTTTATTTTGATATGACCGAAGCGGGAAGTATGAAAATGATGTTAGACACTAATGGATATGAATCTGTTGTATATGCACTTATCAATAAATTGCCTTTTGCTAGCATACTTGTACTAGGTTTTGTATTTGCTACATTTCTTTCCTATTGCACAGCAGCTGACTCAACAACTGATGCTATGGCTAATCTGTGTTTAGAATCTGAAACAGGTGAACGTTTGAGTGAAGATTCAAGTAGCGTGAAAGAACTCATCAGCATGAAAGTACTCTGGGGTATTGGTATTGGCATCGTTGCAGTAACAATGCTGGTATTTGCCGATGTAGAGGGTATAAAACAACTTGCTTATATTGGAGGGCTTCCAGCTCTTGTACTATGTGTAGGATTGTTATTCTCACTGATTAGGCTTCTATTTTGTGCTAAAGAACTTGAGGCATGTACTGATTTAGAACCACTAAGTTTCTCGTCAGTAAATCCCCCAAAACCACTAGAAATTAGTGATACCAGCAAAGTGAATTAATTTTGGGTGAATATTAGAACTAAAATTTTTTTATAATTTTTATTAAAGTGTCTCTCCTCTACATAATAGTATGAGAGACGCATGACTTTTATGGAGCGTATGATGGAATATGTAAGATTAGGCGAATCTGGTTTAGTGGTATCAAAATTATGTTTAGGCACAATGAACATGGGGAGTCCTAAATGGAAACCTTGGATTTTCGATGAGGCTCAGAGTGAGCCTATCGTACGTCATGCTCTTGATTCTGGTGTAAACTTTATAGATCTTGCTGACTTTTATTCATTTGGTGAAGGAGAACGCGTCATAGGCAATATCATTAAAAAACACGCCAAAAGAGATGAATTAGTCTTGCTAACAAAAGCTGGTTACCCAATAGGTGATGGTAAAAATAATCAAGGTCATTCAAGGAAGCACCTATACGACGCCCTTCATGGGTCATTAGAACGTATAGGCACAGATTATGTTGATATTTTTATGCTACATTATTTTGATGTCAACACTCCGATTGAAGAAACATGGTTTACCTTAAATGAAATGGTAAAACAGGGTAAAACACGTTATCTTGGGGTATCAACAATGTATACTTGGCAGTTTGCAAAAATTTTACATTGTTGTGAAAAGAATGGCTGGGTTAAACCAATCAATATGCAGTTACAATTGAATGCAGCCTACCGTGAAGAAGAACGAGAAATGATCCCCTTTTGCGTCGATCAAGGTATTGGAGTATCTGTATTTAGTCCATTAGCAAGGGGTTTACTCAGTGGCGCATTTGATTCTGTAAGAAATCAAACTGACAACTTCACTCATCAAATGTTTGGAGATGATACGTCAAAAAATATTGCTATGAGCGTTGCTAAAGTAGCAAAACGACATGGTGTAGGATCTGCGCAAGTTGCACAAGCATGGGTTTTGAGTCGACCGGGTGTTAAAGTTATGCTTGTTGGAGCTGATACCACAGAACAGTTCAATAGTAGCCTTAATGCATTAACATTGCAGCTTACTGAAGATGATTTTTATGAACTAGATAGGGTATACACGCCTTGTGATGTTATCAATGATTATACAGAAGGGAAGCGTATAGCTAGAGAACCAAGACCTGCAAGAGACTAGTTAATTTTATTTTTGTAGCTATTTAACCTCGACTTATTTAGGCATTGGAATTCTTATAGTTGAGAAAAATCTCTTAAATATTGAATATTTAACAAAAAATGCTATGTTTATTTATATTTAGTAGCGAGTTATTTTATTTTTTAGTTATAACATAAAGGTAAAAATCATGATTCAAACAACTGATTTTAGTAGTGTATTAAAATCTGGCTATTACGTAGATGGTCAATGGAAAGAAACTCAACAGCATTATGATGTCACCAATCCCTCAACAAAAGCATTAGTTGCAAAAGTTGCTTATTGTTCAACAAAAGAAGCTAAAGAGGTCGTAGATAGCGCCGCTAAAGCATTAACTGCATGGCAAGCAATTACTGCTAAAGAACGCGCTCAACGTTTAAAAAAATGGTTTGATCTTATCATAGCAAATCAAAAAGAGCTCGCTACTTTACTTGTTACGGAACAAGGAAAACCTCTAGCTGAAGGTATGGGGGAAGTTGTGTATGCGGCAAGTTTTGTTGAGTGGTTTGCTGAAGAAGCAAAGCGTATTTATGGTGATGTTATCCCAGCACATAAAGGAGATAGTCGCATTGTGGTGATAAAACAACCTGTTGGTGTAATTGCAGCAATTACGCCTTGGAATTTCCCGCTAGCTATGTTGACAAGAAAAATTGCTCCAGCGCTTGCTGCTGGTTGTACTGCGGTGATAAAACCATCAGAAGAAACTCCATTATCAGCACATGCGCTTGTCCATTTAGCTGAAATGGCAGGTATACCAGCAGGTGTGCTCAACGTAGTGAGTGGAGATGCTAAAGCTATAGGTGAGGTCTTTACTCAAGATAAAAGAGTCAGAAAAATTTCCTTTACTGGTTCGACTAAAACAGGGAAGTTTCTTTATCAAGCCTGTGCAAATACAATGAAAAAAATGTCTCTAGAGCTCGGAGGAAATGCTGCATTTATCGTTTTTGAAGATGCGGATATAGATGCTGCTGTTGAAGGTGCTATGGCATCTAAATATCGCAATACTGGACAAACATGTGTCTGTGTAAATCGATTTTTTGTACACGATGCAGTCTATGAGAATTTTACACAGAAACTTGCTGCAGCTGTAAAAAAATTAACAGTCGGTGATGCCTTTAGTGAAGGGGCAACACAAGGGCCATTAATTAACCAAATGGCTTTTGACAAAGTTTCTAATCATGTAAAGGATGCGATAGCAAAAGGGGCTAAAGTATTGGTTGGTGGCAAACCTTCAGAATTAGGTGGTACCTTTTTTGAACCCACTGTTTTAATTGATGCAACTAAAGAAATGTTAATGAGCAGTGAAGAAACATTTGGACCAATTTCTGCATGTTATCGTTTTAATTCAGAAGAGGAAGTCATCGCATTAGCTAATGATACAGATTTTGGTTTATCTTCCTATTTTTATACCCAAAACTTAAGTCGAGCGTGGAGGATAGCTGAAGCACTCGAATGTGGTATGGTAGCAATTAATGAAGGTATGCTATCAACTGAAGTTGCACCATTCGGTGGTATTAAAGACTCAGGAATTGGACGCGAAGGTTCAAAATACGGCATTGAAGAATATTTAAATATAAAATATGTGCTAATGGGCAGTATTTAACTCTTTTATTGCTCATATTTAACATGCGCTTATATTTATCAGTATTGCATTTCGTTAAATCAACTTTAACCCGCTCAAAGAGCGGGTTTTTAATCACTTATTTACCATCCATACAAGCTTGAATTAGCGGCTAACAATGATCAATAAAATATTCCTTTTTATTCTCTAGATTCTAGCTTAGTAGATCTATTTTAAATATTATTCACTTGAAAAAATATTTCTTTTCCATTAGTAATTACACGTACTTTATAAACAGAGTTACTAAAAAGTTATAACTTCTGGGCTTGTTGATGAGTTATTAAAATTGATTGAAAGGATTTCAGATTTTTTCTGTTGTTCTTGTAACAACAAGATAGGTAACATATTAAACAATATAATGCCTATTTTCGTTTTGAACTTTATGTTAATGATACTAAACAATGGCCATAACACAAAAAGCCCTGTATTTCTACAGGGCTTTTTGTGTTTTAATTTTAATTATTTATTGTCTAACTTTTGCTTTTATCTTTGACTTAGTTTTAAGCACTAATTTAGTTTTAAGTTAGTTAGATTTTACAACGTATTTGGTGCCTGGCGGTGACCTACTCTCACATGGGGAAACCCCACACTACCATCGGCGCAGTTGCGTTTCACTTCTGAGTTCGGTATGGAATCAGGTGGGTCCACAACGCTATTGCCGCCAAGCAATTCTGTTGCTCTTAATTAGAATAAGCTATTCTTTGTATATCACGCTTCGTATGACATCACTCTCTGTTTAAACACTTTAATCTCTCTATTCGAGAACACCAAAACAACTTCGGCGTTGTAAGG